>JAGUYV010000355.1 GCA_020061125.1 bacterium
ATCGCGCGCCATCGCGGCGCGGGCGCTGCGGCGCTGCCGTCATGCGGGCGTGCGCGACAAGGGATCCGCGGACCTGCTGCGCGGCATGGGAGTTCCAGAGGCGATTGTACAGCAGACCGGAGATCTGGTGCTGCTGCGGGACAGAGGAGCCTCGGCTCCCGCGCGAAACAAGCCCGAAGGCGCGCGACTGGCCGTGGGGCTGTCCCTTCGCCCCAGTCCCGATGTGGACCGGCTGTTCAATGTGCTGCTGGGCTGCCTGCTGCGGCTGAATGAACAGCGGCCCATCGAGTTGAGCCTGTTCGCCATGAGCCGCGACGAGGATCTGCCGCTTCTGGATGATTTCGCCGCGCGAATTAAAGAACGGTGCTCCAACATGCCCGTGCGCATGATCGGCGGCCGGGACGACACGGGACTTACTGTCGAGGATATGGAGAGCGCGGTTGCGGATCTGGACATCATGATCGGCATGCGCCTGCACTCGCTGGTGTTCGCCGCGGGCGGCCGCGTGCCATTCGTGGGCTTGAGCTACGACCCCAAGGTGGCTGCATTCGCGGCCCGCTGCGGCCAGCCCGTGGTGGAAAGCCTGTCCCGCGCCGAACCCCTCGAGATCATGCGCCGCATCGAGCAGGCGCTTGAAGGCGCGGATAAGAAGTCTGAAGCCATGGGACAGGCGCTCAAGGAATCGAGGGACGCTCTGCTCGAGGATCTGGACCGGTTCTGTGTGCAGTTGTCCGAGGCCGGGCAGGGGCCATTGCCCATTCTCGGAGTGCCCGTTTCGCGGCTCTCGTTCAACCAGACCGTGAGATACATCCTGTACGCCGCGGAGCGCGGGCGAAAGCTGCATGTTGTGACAGTAAATCCGGAAATGATATTGCGCGCGCGGCGGGATGCGGAATTCCGGCGCCTGCTTTGCGCTTCCGGGCTGAACACCGCCGACGGAGTGGGGGCGCGCCTGGCGTATTTGCTCAAGTACGGAAAAAAGATTGAGCCAGTGGCCGGGGTCGAGATCCTGGACCGCATTCTTGCTGCGAGCGCGGAAAACAGCGCGCCCGTTTTCCTAATCGGGTCCAGGCCCGAAGTGATTCAGAAAGCGGTGGAGAGGGCCATGCGCCGCTCACCCAGGCCACTCATTGCGGGATCGCATCACGGGTACATCAGAGACACCGACCCCGAACAAATCACGCAGATGATAAACGACTCCGGCGCAAGCATTGTGTTTGCTGGCATGGGATCGCCCATGCAGGAGCATTGGATACGCGACAACATGGATGCCGTCAGCGCCAGTGTGTTCATCGGCGTGGGCGGCAGTTTCGATGTGCTGGCAGGAACCACGCGCCGCGCCCCGGCGTTTTTTCAGAAAACGGGCACCGAATGGCTGTATCGCGTGGTCACGGATCCATCCCGTCTGGGCCGCATTGCCGGGTTCCCGTTTTTTGTGTTTCTGGTGGTATGGGAAGCCTTGCTGTACCGGCTTGGTCTGCGCCGCGATGTGTGACTTTTTCGCCGCGAATTGAGCGGTTTTCACGCATCTTTTTTCACACAGTCCCTTTGGCCTGTCTCCAGATTCCGCCGCACAGCGCATGTTCAATACAAAAATCCCTGTAAAAAATGGGCTTTTTGTGATTCGCTGTGAAAATGATGAATCCTCGTATTTTCAAGATTGATATGGTACAGATTTTGATATATATGTTTCGCAAATGAATATTTTGAGTATAATGTAATTTGTACGGTGACATTTTCGTTGTGTAAATGATGCGTTTTATGACCAGAGCCAGACGCGCGACAATCCGGGTAATTCTTGTGTGCTTGTTCGCATGCGGTTTTTTTATTTTGTACCCCAATAAGCCCGTTCTGGCCGCAGACAAAAAAATCAGCTCGAATCAGGGCGCGGGCCAGCCCCTGGCCCTTCCTCCGGTTCCTGACCACCGATCCGAGATCACGCTGCGAGCCACGGACGCCGGAACAGGCACCATCACCCGCGACATCAAAGGTCAGGGACAGGCCGAAGAAGACATTACGGCGGATACCATCACCCTCAACTGCGGCGGCAACATAGTCCGTACCACGCACGCGCAGATAACACCGGAAGCCGATCCCGACACGGGAATCATCAGTTTCGGCTACACTTCATTTAATTTCAACCAGGCCGACATCGCAGCCATCGTGCCGGCTATCAGTTCCAGCGCGATCTGGTGCACGCTCAATCTGCCACAGCCCTCGATCACCTGGACCTTCCCCAACGGGTTCCGGCTCGATGAAGTCATTCCCGATGTCATCACCCAGAGCAATCTCATAACATATCCCATCGTTCCACTTTCCGGAGGCCGCGCGCGGGTTTCCTGGCTGTTCGGGGATCCCCAGACCCCGCCGGACCCGGACGGGGATGTGAGTTCCTGTTCCGACCACACCTGCAACCTGACCGACCAGCGGTTCCAGTACCAGTTCTACAGCAGGAAAAAGACCGAGGCCTACACGATTTCCATCACCGGCTCGGCCGGTCCCACAGAAACATCCTTCAGTGACGACGACGCTCTTTCAACCACCGACCGTTTCGGAAAGAGCGCGGATGCGGATCAATACTGTTACACCATGCGCGTGCAGGATACGGCCGGAAATTTCAGCGGCCGGGCCACGGGCATGGATGAAAAATGCTTTGTGCCCGACGGCAAAGCGCCCGTGTTCCAAAGCGTGCATTTCTACAGGGACGCTGCCTTCACGCAGGCGTTTCCCAAGGATGTCGTAGGCAAGTACACGGTGACCTCCAACCCGTGCTATTTCGATCCCGCAACATGCGTGCGCGGCGTGGGAAATCCGCGCTACATCTATCTCAAGCTCATTTTCAGCGAACCGCTGTTCGGCCAGTTTGCGGGCGGTTACACGACAATGGCGGATGACGGCGTGGACAATGACACCGACGGGTTGAGCGACGAAGAGACCGGCGGTTTCAACGGCCTCGACGACGATGCCGACGGGTTTATTGACGAGGATGTGTCCATGACCGGCTGCGTGGTCTCGCCCGTGGTCGCCAACGACGCCGTTGACAACGACTGCGACGGGCATGTGGACGAAGAAGCCGCCAACGGGCTGGACGACGACGGCGACGGGCAGATAGACGAAGATACCTGGACCGGCAAAGGCTGCGCGGCCAAGGAACTCTGGAACCACGCCCAGCAGGCGTGTGTGAAATCGCCGCGCCTCTCCATTTCCGGCCCGGATGTGGAAGGACAGGTGCCTTACGGCGCGGGCAACAACGGCAGCGATACTATTCTGTGGGAATGCACGGCCTGGTCCGGCAACACAAACGCCCTGTGCGACGGGTTCGCCACCGGAACCACCATCTACAGTTACCGCTGGGAAGTGTCCGGCGAATCCGTGTCTCCCGTGGGCCTGGCCGAAGGCGATTACACAATTACTCTTTCGCAGGGTATTGACGGCGTCGGCAATGAGTTGTCCAGTTCCTCGCCGCAGCAGGGCGGCATGGTGCGCGTGGACAACGAGCCGCCCGAGGTTTCCCTCGGTTACTACAAAAATGTGACTCTCACAACGGGGTACGCCGCTTACGATCACGACAACAACGCCCTGACTCCCAGCATGCCCGTGGTGCCCGAAGCCAAGCTGTACATGAAAGTCACGCTGAACGAGTATTCCGGCGCCACGCCCACCATCTCGATTTACACCCCCAACGACACTACGCCCACTTACACGGGCGTGCCACAGAACGCCAATCTTGTTGTGGTGCCCACATACACCACATGCGGACAGCCCACGAACTGCGATCCCTGCACAGGCAACAATTGCGTGCAATTCGACCCGGACACCAGTTCGCCGTGCATGGTCTTTATGGCATGCTATGAGGTGGCGAGCACCACGGTGTACAACGGCTACGCCGCCGTCTCCGTGTGGGCGCGGGACCGTCTCAACAACATGTCCTGGGATCCCACGAACGCGCACGCCCAGGCCAGCCAGTACGACGCAAACGGACTGTCCGACGACCTTAACGGCGACGGATATCCCACTTATACTCCCGCAAGCCAGGAGCCGGACGCACAGTTGTCCCTCGGCCAGTATTTCGCCATTGACATGATCCCGCCCGGCACTCCGTCCATGGGTCTGCCCATCACGCCCTGCGACGGTACCATCGCGCGCCAGGGCGTGACATGTTCCACCGCGGCAAACACTACGAACAGCCCCATCCTCACTTGGAAGCGCCTGTCAAACGGTCTCGATGACGACAACGACGGCAGCACGGATGAAGAAACATACGACTTCATTGACAATGACAGCGACGGCATGATTGACGAAGACGCCGTGGCCCCGTCAACCGGAACCATGTCCTGGGAAATCAGCACCTGGCGACTGCAGGTTTCCTCGGACATGAATTTCGCCACGCCCACGGAGTATTTTTACGACAACAGCAATGTGACCGCGGCCAATGTCATGCTCACGGCCATTCCCGACAGGCCCGCGAGCGCACCGTATTACTGGCGCGTGGCCGCCTTCGACCTTGCCGGCAATCAAGGCCCCTGGTCGCCCCCGGATCCCAAGTCGTATTACACATTCGGCGTGGACACCACCAAGCCGCAGATCACGGTTACATATTTCAGCGACTCCGCGCGAACCACACAACTTGTAACAAACAAAAACGGCATTCCCGTAACCACGGACACTGCGTCCGCTGGGAAAAAAGTTTATGTGACCCTCACAAGCGATGAACCCGTGGCGGCCGCGCCCACATTCAAAGTCAGGCAAAATGCCGTGTTCGCCGTGCCACTCACCTCAACCGTCGCCAATCCCGCTAATCCCATTTATTCATTTTTGGGCGAATTTGAGGTGGACGCCATCGGCGGCGGCGCGACATTCGTGAACGGGCTTGCCGATTTTCTCGTCACAGTGGCTGACCCGTACGGAAATGCGCACAGCGACGCGCTGCCCGCGACAGGGTCGAGGTTTTTCGTGGACACCGAAGTGCCGGTCATTAGCATCATTACAGGAGAGCCAAGCCCGGCGTCCGTGGACAACGACGGCGACGGAATTCCCGGCGAACTCGGCCCGGTCACAGGCGACCCGGCCACAAGCGGCGACGCCGTGACCATTACCGTAAGAGTCACCGAAGACCTGCGCGAACCGTTCCGCGTAAAAGTCAAGCAATTGAACTTCCCGCAGATTGCGACAATTGACGACGGCATAGACAATGATTGCGACGGCCTCATTGACGAAGAATTACAGGACGGCGCGGACAACGATGCGGATGGCCTCATTGATGAGGACATCGGCAATTCGGGCATTCCCCAGCCCGGAAGCGGGTGTCTCATCACCATGACCCGCGATGCCTCCACCGAGGGACTGTACACTGGCTATTACAATGTTTTCGAAGGCTACGACGGCGCGGCCAGCATCATAGTGGGCGCTGCCTCGGCTTCAGACCCGGCATACGCCGCGGACTTCGCAGGAAACGCAGTGACCGGCACGGGCACCTTCACCGTTGACACCGTGCCGCCCGGCCGCCCCAATCTGGTCATGCCATCCCACGACCAGCGCATTGGCGTGAACACGCCAACCCTGGGATGGCAGGTCGCCAGCCGCGCTCCCGACCTCAAAAAGTATCACCTGCAGGTGGCCACAACAACCGGTTTTGTCGCGCCGCTGGTCGTGGATATCTATCAAAACGACGACGGCCAGTCCACATCATTCTTCTATACAATCCCCACTGAATCACCACTGGCCGACGGCAAATATTACTGGCGCGTGTACGCCATTGACAACGCCAACAACACCAGCCAGCCCAGTTCCGTGTTCTCGTTCACCGTGGACACGCTGCCGCCGAACCCGCCCAAATTCGACTCCGTGCAGAACCCAACCGTACTCACCACATCTCCGCTGTCCGGCACAACAGAGGCCAACGCTTCCGTGGACATTTATGTGAACGGCCTCAAGAAGGGAACCGTGACCGCGGGCGCCGACGGAAAATTCACCGTGGGCATTGACGACGACAAAGACGGGACAAAGGACGAGGATCCCGTTGATGGCGTTGACAACGATCTGGACGGTCTCAAGGACGAGGATCCCCCGGGCGTGTTTCTGGCCGAAGGCGACAACAAAATCGAAGGGCGCGTCACGGATGTGGCCGGCAATATCGGGACCAAAGGCTGCGACCCCACAACATCGTTCTACGACGCCGCGCAACAGGCGTGCATCATCGTCCGCGACTCCGGTGCTCCCGTGTTCCAGGTGGTGTATTATTCGGACACCGACCTCACCACGCCTCTGCCGTTCAACCAGACCGCGAACCGGTATGTCGCCAAAGAGGGAACGATCTATCTGAAAATCGTCGCCAGCGAGGATCTTCCGTCCGCGCCCACTTATTCCATCAACCAGCAGGGAGTCACCGACGACCTGAATAAAACCGCAACCTCCATCGCCGGCTCGACGCGCAATTTCAAAGGCACATATACGGTGAAAAAAGCCAACGGCGGCGGGTATCTGGACGGCGACGCGCTTGTGACCGCGGTGGGAACCGACGACCAGGGCAACACCACGCCCGACGGAACTCTCCCAACATCCGGCGCTTACTTCTTGATTGATACTTCGCCGTCCACATTCAAAATCACTTACTATCAGGATTCCGTGCTGCAGGAAGAACTGACCAGGGACGAAAATCTCAAGCCCAACGCCAAAGCGGGCAATGTTTACATGCTGATTATCGCCAACGAGCCGCAATCGTCCGCCCCGCAAATCACAGTGGATCAGGCCGGTTCCAGCGACACGGTTAACGCCGCGTCCACGGCCAGGCAGATCAACGGCGCGACATCAACCCTGCAATTCACATACACCTATGAAGTGAATGAAGCGGACGGTTCGAACTATCAGGACGGCACGGCCAATGTGTCCGTGGCGGGCACCGACCTGGCCGGCAACAACAGCCTGGGCATCGTGCCCACGCAAGGCCCCCTGTTCATCATTGACACTACGGCCCCCGACCCGCCGGTCATCAACCTTTCGGCCACCACCACCATCTACACGCAGATGCAGATGACTGGCACGGCCGAGGCGTATTCCAAAGTGGAAATCTATGTGCGCGGCAACAAGCTCATGACCGCGGACGACGGCATTGACAACGACGGAGACGGGCTTACCGACGAGGAACCCGCCAACGGCCGCGACGACGACAACGATATGTTCGCGGACGAGGACACCACGGCCAACACCTGCACCACCGGCAATTACTGGGATTCCATCGGCGGCGTGTGCATACCTTCACCCTCGCAGGAAAGACGGCCGGACGGAAGGGCAACCACGGATCCGGACGGAATCTTCTCCTCCATGGTGGGCGGCATCAACATCGGCAAGAATCTTGTCTACGGCCGCGCCACGGACTATGCGGGAAACATCAGCGATTTATCGTCTCCCCTGGATTTGCTGAATGAAGCGCCGCTGAATGTGGAGTTGTCCCACACTTTTGACGCCGGATGGCACATGGTGGGCATTCCCATGCAGCCGGTGGTGGGAAGCCCCAACACAGGCATGCATGTCAGCGATCCCATTTACCGGTTGCAGGACGGGGCGTACAAGACCGGTTCGCGGCTCGACCCCATGAAGCCCGGCTTGTGTTACTGGGTGTATTTCGGCGAGGAAACCACGGTCACGCTCACGGGCATCACCTCAACCACACGCACCGTGAATCTGGAAGAAGGCTGGAACATGGTCTCCGTGCCGCACGAGCGCGAAACAGAATGGAACGATGACATCTTCGTGACCTTTGAAGGCGATTCCTACGATCTCGGCACCGCACAGGCCGAGGAAATCGTGGATTCTACAATCTATTTCTACACCAGCGCCACGGGCGTGTATTCCGGCGGCACGGATGTGGACGACGCTTATATGATCCAGCCATGGACCGGATTCGTTATCAAAGCGCACAAGGACTGCACCATCACTTTCCCCTATGAATGACATCCCGCCGCAAAGCTCCGCTCGAAAACGCAAATTCGCGCATTATGATAAATTCAACGCCCCGGCTCGCCCCGTGCGCGTTCACGCACTGAATGGATTTTTTTGATATGAATAAAAAACTCTTTTTAGCGATGTTACTGTTTGTGGCCGTTTCCGTGTTGCCGCACTGTGCGGCGCACGCGCAGGCCGCAGCGCCGTCC
>JAGUYV010000168.1 GCA_020061125.1 bacterium
CGAGGCGCGCAACCTGGCCTCCGTGCACTCGCAGCGCGGGCACCTGTTCCTGCTTCTGGGCGCGGTGTTCCAGGACCAGGCGTATTTCGAGAAGGCATGCGACGAAAGCAGCCGCGCCGTGCGCATCTGCCCGGAGTGCGCCGCGGGCTTCGTGAACCGTGGCGCGTGCAAGTGGTACCTCGGAGACGACAAGGGCGCGCTGCGCGACATGGAGCACGCGGTGTACAAGCTGCGCCCCGACGACCCGCTGGTCTACAATGTGTACGCGGAAACTCTGCTGCGCCGCCACACACGGCCCGCGCTCGAACGCGCCATCGCCATCCTCCAGATCTCGCTGCAACTCGAGCCCAACCAGCCGCGCGTGTACAACAACCTGGGCACGGCGTTCACCATGAGCGGGCGCAAGGACGCGGCCGTGGCCATGTTCCGCAGGGCGCTGGAACTTGAGCCGGGCTACATCGAGGTGTACCGCGCGCTGTCCCGCCTGCACGAGTCCATGGGCGACTGCGCGCGCAGCGTGGGCTATCTCGAAGACGCGCGCGATTACATCAAGAATTCCGGCGCGGACGCGGCCAAAAGCCTCCAGAGCCTGGATGTCAACATGGAGCTTGCCATCCGCTATCACGCCTGCGGGTGGGACCGCCTGTTCTTCGACCAGATGCAGCAGGCATACGACACCTTCCGTCAGCCGGACGGAACCTACGCCCTCGACTTCTTCCAGGCCGTGGGCACGGCTTTCCGCGAGATAGGCCGCCAGGACATCACCGCGCGCATCCACGCCCAGGCGCGGCCGCTTTTCCCCTCGTACCGGCTGTTCGACATGTACGAATCCCTGCGCGCCGCGGACTGTGCGCAGAGCGTCCCGGCCATGCGCCGCGCGGTCATGCTCTCGCCACAGGATTTCAGCCTGCGCGTGGGCTACGCCTCGACCCTGGCCGCGTGCCGGCTCCCCGCGGACGCGCAGCGCCAGCTCCTGGCCGCCAAAGCGCTCAACCCCCGCGAAAAAGGCCTCGACGCCCTGTTCAAGGATCTGTACAAAACCACCAGCGGCATAAAAATCAAAGGCGAATCCGGCAAGTACAAAATCAATGTGTTTACGAACGGCAAGGTGAACGCCGCGGACGAGGCCCTGTTCCTCGAAACCGCGCTGGCCGAAGCCGAAGCACAGGGCGTCAACGCGCCGGAAATCATGCGCGCCCTGGCCGATTTGCATCGCGCCTCCGGTGACTGCGAGGCCGCCGCGGACCTCTACAAAGAGGCCGTGCGCATGAACCCGGACAACATCAGCCTGCTCACCCGCCAGATCCGCACCCTGGCCGCATGCGGCCTCAACGACGACATCGCCGCGCCCCTCACCGCCCTGTTCGAGGACTTCGACAAGGACTATGTCTTCTACCTCGAAACCGGCGCCATGTTCCGCGACCTGGGCCAGCCCGAAAAGGCCGTGCAGCTTTACCGCGAATTCTCCAGAGCCTTGCCCGACATCGGCCTGGCCGATCTGTTCCGCGAATGCGGCGCCAACGACTGCGCCCGCTGCCTGCCCCTGCTGCACAAAGTCGCGGCCATGGAGCCGGGCGCAAAAGACCTCCGCGAACACCTCGAACAAACCCGCAAAACCTGCGCCGCGCGCAAATAACCCCGCCCCGCGCCGCGCGCATTTTTGATCCTTTACAAACCCGCCGCGCGTGTGGTATCGTTGCATGTGAATTTAGTAACAACCTCACTTGAATAGGGCGCGGGTTCCGGCGGAGCGCCGCCCCGGCGGGCCTCTTCTCCGTTCCGCAACAGACCCCGGCCTCCCGCGCCACACAAAAACGAAAGGGTGGTTCTCGACATGGCTTTCCGCGTTGACAGAAGGGACATGGATTTCATTCTCAAGGAGCAGCTCGACCTCAACAAGCTCCTGTCGTTCGACGCGTTCAAGGACTTTTCCCTGGACGACTTCGACATGACCATCACCGAGGGCATCCGCCTGGCCGTGGAGAAGGTGGCCCCCACCAACAAGGAGGCCGACCGCATCGGCGCGCAGTACGACAAGGCCACGGCCAAGGTCACCGCGCCCCAGTGCCATGTGGATTTGTACAAGGAATACTGCGAGAACGGGTGGCTCGGAATCGCGGCCAATCCCGAGTTCGGCGGACAGGGCTTCCCCGGCGCCGTGGCCATCGCCGTGGGCGAAGCCATGGTCAGCGCCTCCGTCACCTTCATGATGACCCCGGGCCTCACCCGCGGCGCGGGCCATGTCATCGAACACTTCGGCACAGACGAGCAGAAGGCCGCTTACCTCGAAAAGATGTACACCGGCGAGTGGGCCGGCACCATGTGCCTCACCGAGCCGGGCGCGGGCAGCGCCGTGGGCGACCTCAAGTGCAGCGCCAAAGACGCGGGCAACGGCAAGTTCCTCATCTCCGGCGTCAAGAGCTTCATCACAAGCGGCGACCACAACTTCACGGACCAGATCATCCACCTGGTCCTGGCCCGCATCGAGGGCGACCCCGTGGGCATGAAGGGCGTGTCCCTGTTCATCGTGCCCAAGCTCAAGATCAACCCCGACGGCTCCTGCGGCGAACTCAACGATGTGGTCTGCGGCGGCATCGAGCACAAAATGGGCATCCACGGCAGCCCCACCTGCACCCTCAACTTCGGCGAAAAAGGCACATGCGAGGGCGAACTCATCGGACAGCGCGGCAAGGGCATCGTCGCCATGTTCCTGCTCATGAACGAAGCCCGCATCGGCGTGGGCATCCAGGGCATGAGCCAGGCCGCCGCCGCCTACCAGGAAGCCCTCGACTACGCCAAAGAGCGCATCCAGGGCGTGGACATCCTGGACATGAAAGACGCCAACGCCCCGCGCGTGCCCATCATCAAGCACCCCGACATCCGCCGCATGCTCATGACCATGAAAGCCCTCACCGAAGGCTCCCGCGCGCTCCTCTATAAAACCGCTTTCTACGCCGACATCGCCATGAACAGCCCCGATGAAAAAGAGCGCGAGAAATACCACGACCTCGTCGAGCTGCTCACGCCCATGTGCAAGGCCTACTGCACCGACGCCGCCGTGCGCTCCACCGGCGAAGCCGTCATGATCCTCGGCGGCTACGGCTACTGCGCCGAATACCCCATCGAGCAGTACTACCGCGACACCAAGATCGCGTGCATCTACGAAGGCACCAACGGCATCCAGGCCCTGGACCTGCTCGGCCGCAAGGTCGGACTCAAGGGCGGCATGGTGTTCCTGTCCTTCATGATGGCGCTCAACAAATTCATTGACGCCAACAAGGACCACGCCGTGATCGGCCCCAATGTAAAGACCCTGGCCGAGGCGCGCGACAAGCTCGCCGCATCCGTGGCCAAGTTCCAGTCCCTGGGCAAGAAGGATCCTTATTATCCCGTGCTGTGCGCCACCCCGTTCCTGGAAATGTTCTCCGAAGTCGTGGTCACGCAGCTTCTGCTGGAGCAGGCCCTGATCGCGGGCGACAAACTCGGCGCCATCCTGGCCGAAAAGGGCGCCGCGGACGACGCGGACAAAAAGAAAGCCGCGATCGCCGAAAGCAGCGAGGCCGCCTTCTACCACAACAAGATCTGCACCGCCGCCTTCTACGCCAGCCAGATCCTGCCCGGCGTGTTCGCCAAGCACTACAGCTTCGAAACAGGCGACAAATCCGCCCTGGATGTGGTGCTCTAAAGCAATCCGCCTTTATGCTTTTGCAGTTGTGTTGAATTGAATTACAATACCAATCCGCAGTCAAATCCAGAGGGGGCGCAAGCCCCCTCTGCCGTTGATGCGATTGGTCAATGGAACCGCCTGGTTGCCGCCGGGGTTCAGTCGCGGAGGGACTCTTCGGTGCGGCGCAGGCCCTGGTCGAGGGTCACGCGGGGCGCGTAGCCGAAGGTGTCGCGGGCCAGGCTGATGTCCGCGAGCGAGTGCTTGACATCCCCGGCGCGCGATGCCACGAACTCGGGCTTCACGGCCGTGCCCAGGATGGCGTTGACGCGCTCGATGAGGTCGAGGATGGACACGCGCTCGCCGCAGGCGATGTTGCACACCAGGCCGTCGGGCGTGCGCGGCGCGCGCGCGGCCTGCAGGTTGGCGTCCACCACATTGTCTATGTAGGTGAAGTCCCGGGTCTGCAGCCCGTCGCCGTGCACGGTGGGGGACACGCCCGCGCGGATCATTTTGATGAACTTGGGAATCACGGCCGCGTATTCGGAATGCGGGTCCTGGCGCGGGCCGAACACATTGAAATAGCGCAGACACACCACGCTCAAGTTGAAGACATTGTGGAACACGCGGGCGTAGTGCTCGCCTATGAGCTTGCCCGCGGCGTAGATGGACTTGGGGTTGGTGGGCATGGATTCGACTTTGGGCAGGGTGGGGGAGTCGCCGTACACACTGGAGGACGAGGCCATGACCACGCGCCGCACGCCCGCGTCGCGCGCGGCCAGCAGCACATTGAGCGTGCCGGTGACATTGGCCTCGTTGGTGGCGCTGGGGTTGGCGATGGAGCGCGGCACCGAGGGGATGGCCGCCTGGTGCAGCACGAACTCCACGCCTTGCATGGCCCGCCGCAGGGTGGACTCGTCCAGCAGGCTGCCCTCCACCACTTCGCACCGGCCCGCAAACGGTTCCAGATTCCTGCGCTTGCCCGTAAAAAAGTTGTCAATCACGCGAACCGGCTGCCCCTCGGACACAAGCCGCTCGACTATGTGCGAGCCGATGAAGCCCGCGCCGCCCGTGACTAAATACATAATCTCGTTTCACCCCGTTCCGTGGCGCGCGCCGGTTCAGCGCGCTTTCAGGTATTCCACGGTTTTTTCCACCACGAAGGTTTGCTGCTCCCGCGTGATTTCCGGGAACATGGGCAGCGCGCAGATGACCTCGCAGATGCCCTCGGCCACGGGCATTTCGCCCGCCCTGTATCCCAGGAACTCAAACACCGGCGCCAGGTGCAAAGGTTTCGGATAATAGACATTTGTTCCGACGCCCTGTTCCCCCAGAAAAGCGGTGAGGCCGCCGCGGTCCGCAGTGCGGATGTTGAACGAGTTGAATGTGTGGCGGCAGTTGGGCGCTTCGGACGGCAGGACCAGGAACCGGTCCGCGTCCGGCGCCGGGCCGCCGAGGTCCGCGGCCTCGAACACGGGCACGCCCGCTTTATCCGCATATTCCCGGAACAGTTGGGAATAAAACGCGGCTTTTTGTTTGCGCGCGGCCAGGGCTTCGTCAATGTGCGCGAGCCTCACGAGCAGGACCGTGGCCTGCAGGGTGTCCAGGCGGCTGTTGTAGCCGGACTCGGTGAAATCGTAGGCGCGGGGCGCGCCGTGCACGCGCAGCACGCGGCACGCGTCCGCCACG
>JAGUYV010000476.1 GCA_020061125.1 bacterium
CGGCCAGGCGCGCCACGGCGCCGCCCGCGGCCCAGTCCGCGTCATCCGTGTGCGCCTGGGTCACAAGCACGGTGGAATCCTTGTATTTGCCGATTGGAAACCATGGAGTGACGATTGCGGGAAAGAATTTCGACATGGCTTTGCCCCCGATCATAGCGCTGCATGCTGCATTTATTATTAGTGCGCGCAGTGCGCGAGTGTCAACACGAATTCATCCCAAATTCGCCGTTGAATTTGGGTGGCAATCGCAAGAAGGCATGAGATGCAAGGCAACAGGCGCATTTTTGCAGTGAATAGAACTGCGGTTCATGAACAAAAAAAATGCGCCGATAACGCAGCAGATCGTGCCTTATTGCGATTGCAGGATTCGTCAAATCTTTGACTTCTATTGACGAATCCGGGTTCATGGGCGGCATTCCGGAACCCGCGCCTGGAAAGCGCAAACCCTTCCCATCGTCGCGTCGCATGGCGTTCGGGCGGGAAGGGTCGTTAACGCGATTTGATATTGCCGGTGTGTTTGTTTTTGCGGATCTGCGGCTTCACTCGTCGGTGAGCGTGATGGCCTCGTTGGGGCAGGTCTCCACGCAGCTTTCGCAGCCCATGCACTCGTCCATGTTCACGGGTTCCGCTTTGCCGTCCACCATCTCCAGAACTTCAGCCGGGCAGATGTCGACACAGGATTCGCAAGCGTCGCACTTGTCCTTGTCCACGGTGATTTTGTATGCCATTATGAGTTCACCTCCTTGCCGGGGTCGCCGGGTCTCTATTATCCTAATAAAGTGTGATACGCCGTCCAGTGTTTTGAAAACTTTTTCCCGCCAACCCGTGCCTTTCTTATTCACACTACAGCTTGCTCAAGTGTGCTTGAGGGCGATTGCAGATTGACGGCGTGCATTGTGCGAAGGATCTCGCAAATGGCGCATTGCGGGAGAAATCTCCGAATGCGCGCACATTGAAGACGCTTGGAAATTGCGGCCGGCCGGATAACTCCGGCCGGCCGTCAATGCCGTTGTCTTCGATGTCTGACCTGAAGTGATTACACGCAGCCCGTGGGCTTGGGCAGCCCGGCGACTTTACAGCCGCCCTTGGCCGGTCCCGAGGGGAACAGTTCGTAGATCTTCTTGAGATCGAACTTGGTTTCCTTGCAGACTTTGCGAATCATGGGGGCGATACCGAACTTCAGGTAATAGTTGCGCAGATAGTTGATGAGCACCCAGTGCTCATCGGTCAGGTTGTCCACGCCTTCCGTCTTGGCCAGGTCGGCCGCCACGGCTTCGTCCCACTGTTCCGGATCCTGAATGAAGCCATCCTCGTCAATGTCGAGATCTTTGCCACCGAGTGATACTGTCGGCATGTGCTAATTCCTCCTTTATGGATACTTTTTAAGTTTTTCCAACCACTTTTTTATATACAGATTTCAACTGGTTTTCAAGGGATTTTCCACCGTTTTCAAGAGAAACGCGGGGCGTGGCCTGCTTGCGCTCCATGTGGCGGATGGCGCTGCGGATGAGTCCTGCGGCCCAGCCGTGTTCGCCGGCCGCGTGCATGTGCGAATATGCGGCCAGCACATTGCGGTGGCACGCTCCATCGTGCGCGCCGTCAAACCCGTAGCCGCGCTCCAGGGTGAACGCCATGGTCATGGCGTCCTGGTCCCACTCGAGCACATAGGAGTAATGGAATTCGTGGCCGCGCAGAGTCTGCGCCTGTTCGAAGAAGGGGTTGGCCCGGTCCACGCGGCAGACCGTGTAGCCGTGCCCGCGGGGGCGGCGGCTCAAGCCATAGGTGATGGGCAGCGCGCCCACCATAGGATACTCGCGCCCGTCGCACACGAGCGTGTTGCCCATGTACATGGCGCCGCCGCATTCCGCATAGACCGGCAGGCCGTCTTCCACGGCCTGGCGCAGGGCGATGCGGAATGTTTCGTTGCCCGCGAGTTGCGCGGCGTGGGTTTCGGGGAACCCGCCGCCTATGTAAAGCGCGTCAATGTCAGGCAGGAACCGGTCCGTGAGCGCGGAGATGTCCACCAGGTCTGCGCCCTGTTCCTTGAGGGCTTCGAGATTTTCCGGATAGTAGAACTGGAACGCGGAATCGCGGATCACGCCGATGCGTGGCCGGGGATGAGGCATGGGAAGACGGCTCATGCCGGGCCTGCCGCTGGAACGCAATTCCGGTGCGCCAGCAGAAAGCGCCCACAGGGCGTCCAGGTCAATGTGTTTTTCGACCGCGTCCGCAAGCTGATCCACGGCCTGGTCCACGGTGAGATGCTCCTGCGGAGGAATGAGGCCGAGGTGGCGTTCCTGGAACGGGAAGTCCTTGAGCCGGGGCATGGCGCCAATCACGGGCACCCCGCATCGGTCCTGGATCGAAGCGCGCAGCATGTCTTCGTGTCGCGCGCGCGCCACCTGGTTCAGAATCACGCCGCTGATGGTCACATCCGGATCGAACATCATGCAGCCCAGAACCAGTGCCGCGGCCGTGCGGGTGATTTTGCTGCAGTCCACCACCAGAACCACCGGCGCTTCGATGAGTGCGGCCAGGGCCGCGGTGCTGTAACTGCCCTGCTGGTCCATGCCGTCGAACAACCCGCGCGCGCCCTCGATGACGGCCATGTCCGCATGGCGCGCATGTTTCACGAACGAGTCAAGCACGGGGTCGTCGCCCAGCAGGAATGTGTCCAGATTGTAGCAAGGGGATTTTGCGGAACGGGTGAGCCAGGCGGCGTCTATGTAGTCAGGCCCCTTCTTGAAGGAAGCGACCTTGCGTCCCTGACGGATGAGCGCGCGCGTGACGCCCACGCTCACGGCGGTTTTGCCCTGCCCGCCGCGCATGGCGGCCAGGATGCAGCGCGGAGTTGTGATGGTTGTGGCGCCGTTCATGGCCCCGCCTGCCTGCGTGCCGGAGGGGGGATGAACTCCCCCTCCGGATTTATCGCAGGTTGGTTTTTTTACAGGTGAAGCGCCTTACTTGATGTGGCTTGTGAACTTGAACATCGTGGTGCGGCGCAGGGTGGTGATGCCGTAGGAGCCGGCTTCGCCGAAGTCGTCAATATGCTTGTCGGTGAACTCGATGCCGGTGACTTCGAAGAATTTTTCCCAGCCGATGCGCTCGATCCAGTCGCCCACGCGCTCGTAGCGCTTGGCGCCTGCAGCGTATTTTTCAACGATGTTCTTGATGGCTTCCACGGTCTCGGGCCATCGCGGCGGGTTGTTGGGCAGGTACGGAACAGCCAGTTTGGAGAAGCGGGGAGCGGTGCGTGCGCTGGACACTTTGCCGCCGACCCACAGGCTGATGCCGTCGTTTTCGCTGTCCGCCAGGGGCATGGCCGGGCACATGGTGTAGCAGTTGCCGCAGTACATGCAGCGTTCGCCGTTGACCTTGACGCTCTTGGTCTTGGGATCCGGCTTGATGGCCGCGGTGGGGCAGGAGCCGATGGTGGAGGGCACTTCGCACATTTTCGGCACTTTTTCCGGATCCACTTTGGGCGGAAGGCGGTGCATGCCGAGGATGGCGATGTCCGAACAGTGCACGGCGCCGCACATGTTGAGGCAGCAGGCCAGAGCGATGCGCAGCTGCGCCGGGAGCTTCATGCCCTTGAAGTAGTCAATGAGTTCGTCCATGACGGACTTGACCACGCCGGAGGCGTCGGTTGCCGGGGTGTGGCAGTGCACCCAGCCCTGGGTGTGCACGATGCTGGTGATGGAGCAGCCGGTGCCGCCGATGGGATAACCCTTGGCGGTGAGCTTGTCAATCAGCGGCTGGAGCTTGGCCTGGTCCTCGACCAGGAACTCGACATTGTGGCGGCTGGTGAAGCGGAAGTGGCCGCCGCAGAACTCGTCGGCCAGTTCGCAGTAGTCGCGCACGCGATCCGTGCAGATGAGGCGGGCGCCGCCCACGCGCACGGACCACAGTTTGTCGCCGCTCTCGGCCACATGAACCATGACGCCGGGTTTTTCAATTTCGTGATAGAGCCACTGGCCGTAATTCTTCTTGACCAGATCGGACATGAAGTCTTTGAAATACGGAGGGCCGATGTCTGTTTTCGCTGGCATTAGTCGTCATCCTCCTCCTCGTTGGATTCAAGCCCGAGCTCTTCCGGCCACCAGAAGAAGTACGGGTTGGAGCGGGGTTCCTTGACCATCTGCGGAATGGCCTTGATGCCCATACCCTTGAGGTACACGCGCAGGCCGATGCGCTCGATCATTTCGCCGATTCTTTCGCGGAACTTGGCGTTTTCATCCCAGAACTCCCAGGTGTTCTCGATGAACTCGGCGAGTTCGTCGGACACGGGGGTCATCTTCTCGCGGGGCATGAAGGGGATGATGACCGAGGACATGAGGGCGCCGTTCAGAATGGGCGCCTTGGCGCCGAGCAGGATGGTGCAGCCCTGGTCCGCGCCCGGGCGCAGCGCGCGGGGCATGCAGTTGATGCAGTGCATGCAGCGGTTGCACTCGGCGTTGTTGATGGAGAGCTTGTCGCCGTCCCAGCTCATGCACTGGGTGGGGCACAGGTCAACCACATCTTTCTGGATGTCCAGCTTGACATGCTCCTCATGGGCGCCGCCGTTGGCCTTGAGTTCGCCGGCCGCGTAAGCTTTAACTGCGGCGGCATCCACGCGGATGGCGTCGCGCCATGTGCCGATGAAGGCCATGTCGGAGCGGGCCACCGAAGCCACGCAGTCGTTGGGGCAGCCCGAGAATTTCATCTTGAACTTGTAGGGCCACATGGGGCGGTGCAGTTCCATCTGGTACTTCTGGGTGAGATCGTAGCAGACCTGCAGGTTGTCGTAGCAAGCCCACTCGCAGCGGCCGGGGCCGGCGCAGGTGCTGGGCGTGCGCAGAGCGCTGCCGGAACCGCCGAGGTCAAATCCGGCTTCAGACAGATCGTCGAAGCAGGGCTGCAGGGCATCGGTGTTGGTGCCCAGCAGGATGATGTCGCCGGTGGAGCCGTGGAAATTGGTCATGCCGCTTCCATGCTTGTCCCAGATGTCGCACAGGGTGCGCATGGCTGTGCTGCTGTAGTACCACCCCGCGGGCTGGTTCACGCGGATGGTGTGGAAGTTTTCCACGCCGGGGAACTTGTCGGGCTGGTCTACATAGCGGCCCACCACGCCGCCGCCGTAACCCATTACGCCCACAATGCCGCCGTGCTTCCAGTGCACGATCTTCTCCTTGTAGGAGAGCTCGAGCACATTGAGAAGGTCCATTGTCGTGGCTTTGCGTTTGGCGGCCATCTTGATGTCCGCCACAAAACTCGGCCAAGGCCCCTTCTCGAGTTCGTCGAGCAGTGGAGTTTTGCTTTCTGCCATCGGGTCACTCCTTTACTATAGTTTTTTAATCGACCTTATTCCCTTGCATGAAAATGCGCTGAAGAACCGCGCATTTTCGGCAGATTTCCAGTTTTCGCGACCACTTTTCCTCGGGTTCGCCGGTGCAGTAAGTGCCGGTGTACATCCAGCAACTGTCTCCTCGCTGCAGCCGCCACACGATGCAGCGGTCCCGGTTCTCCTGCGGGCATTCAAGCTGCTCCCAGCAGGGCAGTATGTCCCGCCTGCGCCGGGTGCGCAAACCCACCAGGTACATGAGGCACAGCCGTTCCACATTGGCCGGCGTGTTGCGCCAGCCCTGCTCGTAGCTTTGAACGGCTTTCTTGGACACGCCCAGCAGATTGGCCATCTCCTGCTGCGTCATGCCCATGGCCTTCCGGGCCGTGCGGCAGATGTGCCTGTGCGGCACCGCCGCTCTGTTCAGGCTCTGAACACGGCCCTGCCCCGGTTTCTGTTGTCCGTCAATGTTCTCCCCGGTTTTCTTTTCCATGTGACCGGCCTCTAGACCGGTTTCCGGTTGCCGCCCGCTTTGCGCTTCCGGCTGTTTCTCCGGTTTTCATCGGGCTTTTTATAAAAATGCGATAATTAAAAATGCATTTTTACATTGAATGTGTATAACACACGGCACAAGGGCCGTCAAGTGTATATCCAAAAACACAATCGCCGGATTTTTCTTTATCTATCGGGTTTTTCAAGAATTATGAGATAAATTTCACACATTCGGATTTCATGCGTTTGCGATCCCCGTATTGCTTCCGTATCCAATTTCATATCATATCGTGGATGTATATCAGAAAATACTACTGGAACGAGCGCTTGCTGCGTCTCCGCCATTGATGGTTGCCAACTCCCGATTTCATCAGCACGCCATTAATCAATATTTTCTACATTTTATAATAATTTCGCTATTCGGAATAGGCGATTTTTTTTATGTTATTCTGTTTTGAAATCACAAGAAAATGGATTGGCGGTTATGGACTGTGAAACAAACCGGAGCGCGGCGCACCGGACCGGCTGCGGGTCAACGCGCCTTTTTCTCGGACGCGCGCTTGATTTGCTCCACATAAATCATGGCGTTTGCCAGACTCACGGCGATTTGAAGGCTGGGAGAACGCTCGACCATGTGCTTGGCCAACGCGCCCGCGGTTTTGAAATCGCTGTAGGCGTCGTAAAACAGAATGGTTCGCTTGCCGCCCTTGGCCGGAACCAGTTCCCAGGCGCCGTTCAGCCCCTTGCCTTTATCCCCCGTGGTCTCGAATTCCATGCGCTTGCCGGCGTCCATGGTATAGGCGAGCGTGTAATCGGAGGTGAGGTTCACCGGCCCGGCTTTGAGCAGAGACATTTTGAAACTCACGGTTGCGCCTTTGTCCGTTTTGTTCTTGACTTTCACGCCCGTGCATTCGCGGATGTATTTGGTGTAATTTTCGAAATCCGTAAGAACGGCCCAGACTTTGTCCGGCGCCGCATCCACGATCATGCCGACTACGGCGCGCTCGCCGCCCGCGCGGTCAATGTATGCGAACTTGTCTGTGCCCACCATTTTGGTGAGTGCGGCTTCGTTCATGCCCCTCCAGAAAGGGTTTTTAGGCGCAGCGGCTCGCGCATCGAGCGCGCCTGTCAGCAGCACGGCGGCAAACATGACGGCGGCGGTGAGGCTTTTGAAACTGCCGGACGGCCGCAAAAAGCAGGTACAGGCACGCGGAAAAGCGCCGCGTTCCCAGTCCCTGTATTTTGCTGTGCTTGCGCCTTTTACGCAGCTTTTTTGGAAGGGCGGCAGCCCCGCGAGTGACGAAATATATATCCGTTTCATTCTCACACCTCTTTTTGTGTTGTTTTCCGGGAGCGCCAGATCGAGCCGGGCGCCTTTACTTCTTCTCCGCTTTCTTGCGCACGGCCTGGGCCAGCATCACGGCGCTGGACAGGTTGATGGCGGTTTCCGTGGCCGGCTGGTTGTCGAGCGCTGTTTTGGCGATGGGGCTGGCGGATTTGAGATTCGAGGTGATGCCGTAAATCACGATGGTCTTTTTGCCGCCGTCCGCGGGCTTCAACTCCCAGTATCCGCTGACATCCTTGACCTTGCCGCTCACCCATTCGATCTTCACATGTTTGGGCCGGGTTTTGGTGACCTTGAGCGTATAGTCCGTGGCAATCTTGAGGGGACCGAAATCCACCACCGTGACCTCGAACCACACATGAACCACATTCTTGCCCTTGGGCGTGACTTTCACATCCGTGACCTCGGGCATGAGCTTGCCGTAGTTCTCGTAGTCCACGATGATGTCGAACACTTTTTCCGGAGGCGCGGCCACCAGAAATCCGATGGTCGCCATCTCGATGGCCCCCGCTCTGTTCACGCCCACCAGATCGCCTTTGTCGAGCAGTTTCTTCATAGTTGCGGCGTCGAGCTTTTTCCACGACGGCTCGCCCATGGTCGCGGCGCGCGCCTGGCCGCAGGCCGCCAGCGCGAACGCCAGCGCCAGAATCCATTTCATGCTCCGGTTGCTCATGCGCAATCCCCCCGCACGCCCGTGCGCCGCGAAAACCCGGAACCGGCCCAAGCCGGGCCTGTTCACGATTGCGCACTGGCGGAATGTTTATTGGGATTGTACCCGCGCGCGGGGCGCTTGTCGAGATCCGGAACTCTGTTTCACGCGATGGGCTATAATGGAATTTGTGATATGCGCATGGGGATGCGTATTGACAGTAAAACCGGGTGCGGAGGCGCATGGGAATGAACGCCGGGGCGTTGCAGGCGCGGCTCAAGACGCGGCATCTTGGCCGCGCGCTCGAAACGCATGAATCGCTTCCCTCGACAAACGCGGCGGCGCGCGCGGCGGCGCGCGATGGCGCGCC
>JAGUYV010000505.1 GCA_020061125.1 bacterium
CCAGCATGTCCTGCCCGATGCGCAGCCTGCGATCCAGCCACGAATGCCCGTGGTCCGAGCACAGCACGAACCGCGCACGGTCCAGCCACCCGCGGGACTCGAACAGGCGCGCCAGTTCGTGCATGATCGGGTCCAGCGTCTGCTCCAGATACACATCCTGCCCCAGATCTTGCGTATGATGGCCCCAGGCGTCCAGGCCGCAGAAATACAGGGTCAGCAGATCCGGCAGCCCATGCTCCTTGAGCGTTTTTTTTATGGTGCCCCAGGTTTTGCGGTCCATGCGCGCGTAGTCGAGCTTCGCCCTGGTGCTCAATGCGAAGTACACCATGTCCGGGCGCGAGGGGCGCACCCAGACCGAAGCGCCGCGGCTGATCTGGCTGAAAACCACGATGCTGCGCAGCCCGGCGCGGGAGGCGCGTTCGTACATGGTGAGCGTGCCGGGCGCCATGGCCAGATTCACCAGCCCGTCCGAGTCCCTGTCCGGCAACAGCAGGGTGGGCAGGCCCACGAGGCGGTAGCCGTACACCATGGCCGCGGCGTCCGCGCGGGCGAAGTCAATCATGAACGGGGGCTGCGCCCCGCGCTCCAGCCACCCGTTGCTCACGATGCCGTGATTTTTTACATGCAGGCCCGTGAACAGCGAGGTCTGCGCGGGCAGGGTTTCCGAGGGGATCACCGTGACGCCGTGGCGCACCCACGCGCCGCGTCCCACGAGCCGCTCGAATCCGGGCAGGCGGCCATCGGAGAGCATGTTGTAAAACAGCTCCCGCTTCAGCCCGTCAATGTCCAGCACCACCACGGGGTGCTTCACATCCGCCATTGCAAATGCCGTCCGCTTCCCGCGCGCACGCCGCGCGCTTTGTTAATATGATCATGTTTTGAGATGGTTTATTTCCCGCCCGGGCCGGGTTTGCGTTCCGCGGGTTTGCGCTTGCTCGGCCTGGTCTCCACGCTGCGCGCGCGGATGTTGCCCTTGAGGTCGAACAACTCCAGGTTCTTGTCCGCAGGCTCGAACGCCGGGCAGGACACCACGGACACGGATCGGGGCTGTTTGCAGTCGCGCACACAGCGGCTGCACAGTTGGTTGTTGGTCATGGCTCGTCAAATCCTTCGCCGCGCGGATTTCGCATGGTTCGCGCGGTGTTCCAGAGTCCGCCGTTATTATATAGTAAACACGGCGCAAGGAAAGCAAAGAGGAGGCGCGCATGCCCATTCCCGGAAAATTGCTCACAACGGCCATGGCGGTGATGCCGCACACGGACCCGGACGCCGCGCTCGAACTGGCCCTGTCCCTGGATGTCCCGTTCTGGCCCCAGTTGCCGAACTTCAGCTATTACGAAGACATGTATGTTCAGGCGGCCGAGAATTTCCCCGGCATCGTGCTGGACACGGAGCAGCGCAAGCTCGGATTCTCCATGGACAAGTTCATCGTGGAATACGAAAACGCCATGGCGCAGTGGAAAAACCCCGCGTTTTTCGATGTGAGCCAGAGCTACTCCTCGGTCTATCACAAGTTCCTGGCCATGGACCTGCGGGACCGGCCCGCGATCCGTGGCCAGCTCGAAGGCCCCATCAGCTTCGGGTTCAATGTCCTGGACCAGGACGGCCGCCCGATTCTTTTCGACGACACCGTGCGGCCCGTGATGTTCGACTTCATGGCCCGGCGCATCAATGTGCAACTCGAACGCCTCAAGGCCATGAATCCCAACGCCTTCATGTTTGTGGACGAGCCGGGCCTGCAATACCTGTTCTCCTCCATGGCGGGCTACAACGAAACCCAGGCGCGCGGCGAGCTGGACGCGTTCTTCGCCTCCGTGGACCGGCCCCGCGGCATCCACCTCTGCGGCAACCCCGACTGGGATTTCCTGCTTGGCCTGGACATGGACATCGCATCCATGGATGTGTACACCAACGCCGAAGTCATCGCCTCGTTCGCCCCGGCCGTGAAACGCTTTCTGGAGCGCGGCGGAACCATCGCCTGGGGCATCGTGCCCACGGGTTTCGAGGCGTTCGGCAAAGAGGATCTGGACTCGCTGTGCGCGCGCCTGGAAAATGTCTGGTCCATCCTCGGCGGGCGGGGCGTGGATGTGGAGCAGTTGCTGAACAGCAGCCTCATCTCTCCCGCCACCTGCTGCCTGGTGAACCCGGACCGCGAGAAAACCGTGGAAAAAGCCTTCGCGTTCGTGCGCGAACTGTCCGCCATCCTGCGGGACAGGCACGGGCTGTAACCGCGCCGCAGTTCCCGATCCCGTTTTCGGTTTGTTATAATATCCAACCATAACCGCGTTCGAAGGAGAGCTTTGTCATGGACATTCCCAAAATATTCAAGGCGTACGACATCCGCGGCACGGTGCCGGAACAGTTGAACGAGGCTCTCGCTTTCGCCATCGGCCGCGCGTTCGTAACATTTCTCAAGTGTAAGGAAGTGGTGGTTGGCCGCGATGTGCGCGACACCTCGGAGGCCATGTTTGCGGCCCTGGCCCGCGGCATCACCGAGCAGGGCGCGGATGTGCTCGACATCGGTTTGAGC
The DNA here is from genome assembly GCA_020061125.1 of bacterium. GTDB lineage: Bacteria > UBP15 > UBA6099 > UBA6099 > DSWB01 > DSWB01. Next base: position 2,531 of record JAGUYV010000505.1, read on the forward strand.
GACACTCCCATGCTCTATTTCGCGGCCCACGACAAGCCCGCCGCCATCATGATCACCGCCTCCCACAACCCGCCCGAGTACAACGGCTTCAAAATGTGCCGCGAGAACGCCATCCCCATCAGCGGCGACACGGGCATCAAGGACATGGAGCGCATCGTGGCCTCCGGCGCTTTCGATCCGCCCGCCGCGCAAAAGGGCGCCATCAAAAAACTCGACATCAAAAACGCGTTCATCGGGTATCAGCAGAAGACCGCCTCGTTCGGCGGGCGCAAAAAAATCAGGGTGGTCATTGACACGGCCAACGGCGCGGGGTCTCTCACTTACCCTGACATTTTCAAAGACCTGGACTGCGACATGATCCCGCTGTTCATGGAACCGGACGGCACCTTTCCCAACCACGAAGCCAACCCGCTGCTCGAAGAGAATCTCGTGGACTTGAAGAGACAGGTTTTGAAAACCGGCTCGGCCCTGGGCGCGGCCATTGACGGGGACGCGGACCGATGCATGTTCGTGGACGAGATGGGCAACACCCTGCGCGCAGATGTCATCGGCACGATCATCGCTCTGGAGATCCTCAAGCACAACCCCGGCGCCACCTTCCTGTACGACCTGCGCAGCACGCGCGCGTTCCCGCTCGATGTGGAGGCCGCGGGCGGGAAAGCCGTGCAATGCCGCGTGGGCCACGCATTCATTAAAAACCAGATGCGCGAGCACAACGCTGTGTTCGCCTGCGAATTGAGCGGCCACTTCTACTTCCGCGATCACTTTTTCACCGAAAGCTCGGCCATGGCCTTGATCCGCATCATGAATCTCATGCACGAGACCGGCAAGCCCCTGTCCGTGCTGACCGCGCCCGCGCAGCGCCTGGCGCACAGCGGCGAGATCAACTTCAAGGTGCAGGACAAGGACGCCGTGCTCGCGCGCCTCGAACAGAAATTCGGCGCGGCCGGAAAGGTTTCGCACATGGACGGCTTGAGCGTGGAATTCGACGACTGGTGGTTCAATGTGCGCGCCAGCAACACCGAGCCGTTTTTGCGCCTCAACCTGGAAGCCTCTGCGCCGGAGATCACCGAAAAACACAAAAACGAACTCGTGGCCGTGATAGAGCAGGGGTGAGCCGCCGCCAAAAATCAGATGAACAGCACAGCCGCGCCCCGCTTTTTGGGCGCGGCTTTTCTCTTTTAAGGCATGATTTTTGCTTGAACCGGGCGAAAGCGGGTAAATATATACTGGGCGGGAGTGAGTGGCGCCGGACGCCGCCAGGGGAGGTGAGTCCGGATGAAACTCGATAAACGCACAGGGAACAGCGCTCCGGCCCGAACCGTATGGAAAATCCCGGCAGCGGCCGCGGCGTGCGTTTTCGCCTCCGCGGCCGCGGCGTTTGCAGGGGGCGGATACGCCACGGACCCGGTGCGGCTGGCGAGCATTGACCTGGGCCGAGGGCGCACCCTGCACATTGTTTCCGTGGATGTGAGCAGCGGGCGCGTGGAGATAGACTCGGCGGGCGCGGACGCGCGCTACGGGGCCGTGGATTCGTTCGGCGGCCTGGTGCGGCGAAGCGGCGCGTCCGCAGCCATCAACGGGTGCTTTTTCGACCTCAACACCGGGCGCCTGGTGGGCCATATCTGGCACAACGGCGAGCAGCGCGTGCGCGGCTCGTTCAGCGCGGCCCTGGCGATCAGGCGCGACAACACCGCGGTCATCGCGCCCATGAAAGAACTGGGCGACCCGCGCGGCTACCGCGTAATCATCGCCTGCGTGGACATCCTCATCCGCAACGGGGAAATCCTGGTCAAGAGCAAAAAGGATCTGGTGCGCAACGGGCACAACCCGTCGCGCCACAATGATATCTACCGCCCGGCGCGGTGGAGCGCGGTGGGCCTGGACCGCAGCGGGCAGGTGTATTTGATCGCCAGCACGGGCGCCATGACCCTGTACGAATTCACGCGCCAGGTGCGGCAGCGCACAGCGGTCACGGATCTCCTGGGCCTGGACGGCGGCACATCCAGCGGTCTGTTCGTGAACGGCGCGTTCGTGTCGGTTCCGGGCCGCCCGGTGCCGTCCGTGATCGTGGCGCGGCCCTCGGGCGCAGGGCAGGTGGCCTCGCTCCGCTGACCGCTCGCCTCACGCGTCGAAATTCATTTTTTCCCGGATGAAATAGGTCGGCTTTTCCTGCGATTCGTAGTAAGTGCGCATGAGCAGTTCCGCGATCAGCCCCATCATAATGAACTGGAATCCCAGGATGAACAAAAAGATGGCGAGCAGGATTTTGGGATTCTTGTGCACAAAGACCCCGAGGTGGCGATCGTAGAGGGTCCAGATGCCGGAGAGAACGCCGGCCGCGGAGAGCAGCCCGCCCAGGGAGCCGAAAAAGTAAATGGGCTTGGTGAAATACGCGCTCAAGAATTTGACCACGAACAGGTCGAGCACGACTTTGTAGATGCGCGAGAGTCCATACTTGGATTTGCCCGCGGCGCGGGGCCGGTGGTTGACCTCGATTTCGGTTGTGCGCGCGCCCACCTGGTGTGCGAACAGGGGGATGAAACGGTGCATTTCTCCGTACAGGCGCACATGGCGGATCACGGATCTGCGGTACGCTTTGAGCGAACACCCGTAGTCGTGCAGGCGCACGCCGCCCACGGCGCTGATGAGCCAGTTGGCCATGCGCGAGGGCAGGGTTTTGGTGAGGAACGGATCCTTGCGGCTGCGCCTCCAGCCGCTGACCACATCGTAGCCCTCGCGGATTTTTTCGAGAAACTTGGGAATGTCGTGCGGGTCGTTCTGCAGGTCCGCGTCCATGGGGATGATGATGTCCCCGGCGGCGTTGTCCATGGCCGCGGAGATGGCCGCGGTCTGGCCGAAGTTGCGGGTGAAGAAAACCACGCGCGCGCGCCGGTCCGATGCGGCGATGGCGCGCAGAAGCTCGGGGCTGCGGTCCGTGCTGCCATCGTCCACGAACACGATTTCGCAGGCGCAATCCAGCCCGTCCAGCACGCCGGACAGCTCTTTGTGAAACGCCTGGACATTTTCTTCTTCGTTGTAGACCGGGACCACGATGGACACATCCACGCTGCCGCCGGGCTTTGAACCGCTGTTTCCGATCATGCACTCACCTCTTGCGCTGCAATCAATATCCGTGCGTCCGCGGAAATCGTGACCCCGCCGCGGCCCTGTAAGCATTATCGGCGTTTGCGCGGCAATCTTTACGCGCCGCGCCGCACGATATACCATATAGCATGAGCCGCCGGTACGCGCGGCGCGCGCGCCCTTTATGAGACTCGCCCTGGTTTTCAATCCCTTCAGCTATAAAATCCACGAAGAGAACCTTCGCGTGGTGCAGAAATATTTCGGCCTGTTTCCGCCGTTGAGCCTGGCGTGGGTGGCGGGCATCGCCGAGCGCGCCGGGCACACGGTCTGCCTGGTGGACGCGCGCACCCTGGGCCTGTCCCGTGAGCAGACCCTGGAAATTTTGCGCGAGTTCCGGCCCGACATGCTCGGCTTCATGATGACCACCTACATGTACCGGGAGACTCTGGGCTGGGCGGAATTCCTCAAAAAGCAGCTCAATGTTCCGGTGATAATCGGCGGGTACAACCTGCGGGTTTATCCCGCGCAGAGCGTGACCCCGGAGCCTGTGGATTTCGGCGTGCACCAGCAGGCCGTGCGCACTCTGCCCGAATTTCTCGAAGCCTTTGAACAGGGCGGGGGATATGCGGAGGTCGAGGGCCTCATCTACAAGCGGGACGGCCGGGTGATTGTGAACGAAGACCGGCGCGTGCCGGATTTCAACGATTTCCCGTTTCCGGCGCGGCATCTGTTGCCCAACGAGCTGTACGCGGAATTTCCCACCGAGCGCAAGAATTTCACGGTCATGGTCACGAGCCTGGGGTGTCCGAAGCAGTGCAATTTCTGCGAGGCCGGGGGCACGCCCTACGCGCCGCGGCGGCCCGAGCTGGTGCTTGCGGAAATCGAGGAATGCGTCACCCGGCACGGCATCCGCGAGATTGACATTTTCGATTATGAATTCCCCATCGTGAACAAACGCGCGCGGGAGATCTGCGAGGGGCTTATCGCGCGCAACCTGGATGTCACCTGGGCGTGCCGCGCGCGCATAGACAGCGTGGACCGGGACATGCTCGAACTCATGCATCGCGCCGGTTGCCGCCGCATTTATTACGGCATCGAGTCCGGCAACCAGCAGATTCTCGACACCCTCAACAAGGGCATTACCCTTGACCAGATCCGCGCCACAGTGCGCGCCACGCATGACGCGGGCATACAGGCGCTCGGCTTTTTCCTCATCGGGTCCCCCGGAGAAACCCGCGCCACAGTGGACCAGACCCTTCGCTTCGCGCGCGAACTGGATCTGGAATATGTGCAGTTCTCAAAGCTCACGGCCAAGCCGTTGAGCAAGTACTGGCGTGATCTGGTGGACAGCACGGGCTACGACTACTGGGCCGAGTACATTCTCGGGCGCACGCACGAACAGGCCCTGCCCCGGCCCTGGGTGGATCTCACGAACGAGCAGATAGACGCCCTGGCTCTGTATGCCTACAAAAAGCATCACGGGGATTTGCGCTTCCTGCTCAAGCACAGCCTGCGGGTGCGCACCTGGCCGGAGTTCAAGCGCAAATTCAACGCGTTCATTGATATGTTTTTCAGGCAGGAAGCCGTGGCCGAACATTGGATTCAGCGCGGCGAACAGTTTTCCATATTCAACGAGAACCCCAGGGCGCTGCTCAACCGCATGAGCACGCGCGCCGCGGACCTTGCGGCATCAAATAAGAAGTCCGGGGAATAGCGCGCAGAGATATGGCCGCGTCCGGCTTCAGATTCCGAACATCTTCTTGACCATAACGAAGTTCTCGTCCCAGTTCTTTTTCAGGGCCGGGCCGATGGCTTTTTCCACGATGGGGCCGATGAGCGGAACCTTCACATTGACTTCGCTGTCGCAGAACTGGCGGGTCTTGCCGTTGTCCAGTTCCTTGTAACCCCAGTAGCCCGTGAAATGGAACTGATTGGTGAAATACTTGGTCTTGATCTTGAACTTGTACTGCTCGATGGCTGGGTCCCACATGCTGATTTCCTGCCAGGTGAGCATTTCGGGGCGCACAAGCTTCTGCGCGGCCTTGGGGATCTGGCCGTGGGCGCACATTTCGAGTTTCACGAAGATCTTGCCGTCCGGGTCGTCGCGCCGCTCCAGGAGCTTGCAGTAGGTGAGATCGGGCATGGTTTCGAGGAAGTAATCCACATTGCCGATGCACTTGTACACCAGGCTGTCTATGACTTTTTTCTTGTCGCCGTCGAAGTCGTAATGGGCGGTGATTTTCATGGTTCCTCCGTGGAGCGGGAATCGCGCGGCGCGCGTTGATTCTAAAGAATATAAGCGTGTGCGAAGCATTTCGCAAGCCGGAAAACCGCGGGGCCGGGCATGAAAAAAGCGCCGGTGTCCGCGGCGCTTGATTGTGCGGAAATATTGGACGCCCGGGGGCCGGGGTTCGTTATTTGATCGCCTCGCCCATGTACAGGCAGGCCAGGATTTTCGCGTTTTCATCGCCCTGACACTGCACGCGGTGGGGCACCGTGGAATCGAAGTAGATGCTGTCGCCGGGTTCGAGCACATCGGTGTGCTCGCCGAGCTGCACTTCCATGCGGCCCTCGAGCACGAAGATGAACTCCTCGCCCTCGTGGCTGTAGGCGTGGCGGTCTTTTTTGGTGGCCGGCTCCAGGGTCACCAGGAACGGCTCCATGTGGCGGCCCTTTTTGTCGAACGCCAGGGACTCGTAGCTGTAGCCGTACTTCACGCCCTGCTTGGACGCCACGCGGCTCATGGCCTTGCGCTCGTCGTGGCGCACGATGGTGTACGGCACATCGTGCATCTCCTGGAAGAATGCGCCGATTTCCACCTCGAGGGCGCGGGCGATCTTGATGAGCGTGCCCAGGGGCGGGCTGACCATGTGGTTTTCAAGCTGCGAGAGCAGGGCCGAGGAGAACCCGCATTTCGCGGCCAGATCCTGCAGGCTCATGCCCTTTTGCTCACGAATCTGCTTTATCTTTTCGGCAACCTTGACGGAATCGTCGTCCTCGGGCAGGTCTTCCTCTTCTTCGGGGAAAAATTCTTCGGTGCTGCGTTTCATGGGGCCGCCCCTCCTGTTGGTCGTGAGCTGTTCCTTATGTTTCCATTGTACACGAACCCGTGAACCGGGCAAAGACGCGATGCGGCGCGAACCGCAGGGCGCATCTTATTTTCTGTTTTCCCGCGCGAACTTGCGGCCCTGCTCGATGGCTTCGAGGTTGATGGGCACGAGTTTGGCTTTTTTGCCGGAGAAGGTTTTTTCGAGCGCGGCCTTGAGGCCGGGTGTGTCCGTGACGCCCGTCATTTCCACATAAGCGCCCAGGGCCACCATGCTGGCGGTGCGCTTGTCGCCCACCTGTTCGGCGATGTCGTTGGTGGGCACCAGCAGCCTGGAGACATCGGAGCGCGTGAAATCGGACTCCTGGATGAAGGTGCCGTTGGCTACAAGCGCGCCGCCGGGCGAGACCCAGGACTCATATTTGTCGAGCGAAGGTTTGTTCATGACCAGGCAGCCGCTGGGCGCGCCGGTGATCGGGGAGCCGATGCGCTCGTCCGAGATCACCACGGTGCAGCGCGCGGTGCCGCCGCGCATTTCCACGCCGTAGCTGGGCATCCAGGTCACATTGCGTCCGTCGTGCATGGCAGCCAGGGACAGGATGTCCCCGATCATCAGAATGCCCTGCCCGCCGAATCCCGCCATGATGCAGTCGTGGTACATGATTGCCGTCTCCCGTCTTCCGTCTCCCGTCTTCCGGGTAAAGCTAAGCGCCGTGTTCCGGGTTAAATCGTGATACCGTCGCTCGCATGGACCTTTGTGCCGATGCCGCCGGACCCGCAGGCGCCGGTTTGTGATTTTTTTTATCCTGTCGTACCTTTTGTTCCTTGCTTTCTTGTTTTTCGTTTGCCGTTATGTTTTTGCCTTTTCCTGCACCCTGCACCCTGCACCCTGCACCCTCACAAATAATCCGCGGTGCTGCGCTCCTTGAAAATGCCGAGCGGGAAATACGGGACCATTTCTTCCTGGAGTTTTTTCTGCGAGGTGAGAGCGTCGAGCCGCCAGTTGGTGGGGCAGGCGCTCAAAATTTCCACGAACGAAAAGCCCATGTTGTCAATCTGCATCTTGAAGGCTTTTCTGATGGCCTGGCGGGCCTTGACGATGTGCGCGGGCGTATCGCACGCCACGCGGGCCACGAAGGACGGCCCCTCGAGGGTGGCGAGCATCTCGGCCATGCGGATGGGATAGCCGTCGCCCTCGTGGCTGCGGCCGTAGGGGCTGGTGGTGGTCTTCTGTCCCAGCAAAGTGGTGGGCGCCATCTGCCCGCCGGTCATGCCGTACAGCGAGTTGTTCACGAATATGACCGTGAAGTTCTCGCCCCGGTTGGCGGCGTGCACGGTTTCGGCCATGCCGATGGCGGCCAGATCGCCGTCGCCCTGGTAGGTGAACACGATTTTGTCCTTGTGAACGCGCTTGACGCCGGTTGCCTCGGCGCATGCGCGGCCGTGCGGGGCCTCGAGCACATCAATGTTGAGGTAGTTGTACAGGAACACGCAGCAGCCCACACCGGCCACACCGATGGTTTTTCCGGCCACGCCGTATTCGTCCAGGGTTTCGGCCACGAGCTTGTGCACATTGCCGTGGTTGCAGCCCGGGCAGAAGTGGAAGTTGGTGTCAATGAGCGTTTCGGGGCGCTGGAAGACCGCGTCCATTTTTTCCGCTGGTTTCGCCATGTGGGTTCGCCTTCTTTCGTGCCGCGGCCGGGCCGCGGGCGCTGGGTGCAATCAATAGAATTCCTTGATTTTTTCGAGGATGTCCTCGGGCGTGGGCATGCCGCCGCCGGGGCGGCCGTAGAAAAACACATCCGCGTTCTTGTGCGTGTTCACCTTGACATCCTTGACCATCTGGCCGGTGTTCATTTCCACGACCAGCACTTTGGCGATGCTGGCGGTGCGCTCGTAAATGAGCTTTTCCGGGAAGGGGAACAGGGTGATGGGGCGGATGAGGCCCACCTTGAGGCCCTGTGCGCGGGCCAGGCGGATGGAGCTCTCGACCATGCGCGAGCACGAGCCGAACGCCACGATGATGAACTCCGCGTCGTCCATCCACAGCTCCTCGGCCATGGTGTCCTCGGCCTTGAGCCTGTTGTATTTCTCGACCAGCTTCCAGTTCTGCACTTCCATCTCGCCATCGCCCAGGAACAGGGACTTGATGAGATTTTTGGAGCGGCCCTGGTTTCCGGTGAGCGCCCAGGGCTTGTCCTGGGCTTTTGGCTCGGGGCGCGGGCCCACGATCACAGGCTCTTTCATCTGGCCCAGAATGGCATCGGTGAGCAGGATGGCCGGGTTGCGGTACTTGTCGGCCAGGTCGAAGCAGGTCTGCACCAGGGAGAACATCTCCTGCACGGACGACGGGGCGAGCACGATGGAATAATAGTCGCCGTGTCCGCCGCCGGAAGTGACCTGTTTGTAATCGCCCTGCGTGGGCGCGATGCCGCCCAGGCCCGGGCCGATGCGGGATACATAGACGATGACCGCGGGCAGCTCCGATCCGGCCAGGTAGCTGATGCCCTCCTGCATGAGGGAGATGCCCGGACCCGAGGACGAGGTCATGCAGCGCGCGCCGGCCGCGGACGCGCCCAGCACCATGTTGATGCTTGCGATCTCGCTCTCGGCCTGCACGAAGGTGCCGCCGCACTTGGGCAGTTCGGCGCTCAAATACTCGGGGATGTCGTTCTGCGGCGTGATGGGGTAGCCGAAGTAATAGCGGCATCCAGCGTGCAGCGCGCCCTCGGCGATGGCCACATTGCCTTTCATCATCTGCCGCTGGGGCTGTTGCGTTGTGTCACTCATCGCGGTTCACCGTTCTTGGAGTTGTGGTTGAAAAAGCAAAGCCCGGGCGGACCGGGCGGATCATTCGCTGGCGGCGCCGGCCTTGTGCTCGCGGTATACCGTGATGCAGCAGTCCGGGCAGATTTCCGCGCACATCTTGCAGCCCGTGCATTCGCCGTTCGGGTCCTTGAACTCCGCGGGCGCATAGCCCAGCGCGTTAATCTGCCCCTCGGCGATCACGATGTTGCCCTTTTTGCAAACCGCCACGCACAGCCCGCAGCCCTTGCACTTCTCCATCCTGATTTCGATGCATCCTCTGGCCATGGCCTGTCCCTGTCTTTCGTGAAAATGGCGCGTGTCCGCGCCTGAAAAACCGTCATAGAAGTATAATAACTATCGAAACAGCGTCAAACGAACCTTTGGCGGAACAGGCATCGGAGAGAAACTATGAGAATTGAAAAGAATGAAAAAAAATACGCGAGCAAGTGCCAGGCCCTGGCGCGCGACCTGCGCGAGCATTTCCAGGCGCTTGACATGGATGCGCTCAACGCGAGTCTGCGCGACGATCTGGTGTACGCGGCCCTGGACGACACAAAGCAGACCGTGCTCGCGTTCCTGTGCCTGCGGCGCACCAACGCAAAGGCCGCAGAGATCACGCATTTCGCGGCCGGGGGAGACAAGTGGACCGCGGGCGCGGCCGCGGCGCTTCTCGACCGTGCGGCCGCGGACGCAAAAACAAAGGGCGCGCGACTGCTGTCCCTCAAGGCCGTGGATCCCGGCACCGGCTACGCACCGTTCCGCGCCGCGTGGGATTTCTGCGCCAGGCAAGGGTTCGTGCCCGTGGCGTCCATAGACCCGTTCCCGGGCTGGGAGCCGGGCCGCGCGTGTGCGGTCATGGTCAAAATTCTGTGATCGATTAAGAGGCATCCGCGGGCTGTCGAAAATACCAAGCTGGGCGAAAGACGCGACCGCAGAAAAAATTGGGACTGGGAACGCGGCGTTCTTCCGCGTGCCTGCGCCTGTTTTTCGGCCGCCCGGTTTTTTTCAACAGACCCTTCGCAGTGATTCTCTGTGTGGAGATTTTGCGCAATGTTTTCATAACAATTTCCGGCGCAAAGGGACAGGGGCAGCATGGAGCAAACATTCATTGTGCGGTTTTCGCGGCGCGCGAGCTGTCTGGTCATGGCGTGCGCGCCGTTGTTGTTTGCGGGCGGTCTGTTCGTGTTTGTGAAATTGCAGGAGCCGGACGCGTTGAATGATCCGGTGGCGCTGCGCGTGCTGCAGGGCGTGTGCG
>JAGUYV010000489.1 GCA_020061125.1 bacterium
CCGGGGCGCATCTCCGCGCTTTCGCAGGTCACATCCCCGCGCGCGGGCAAGCCGCCTCCGAGGCGCATCACGATCTCCATGTGCGCGCCTCCCACCACCACGAAGCGCGGCCTGTTCTCGGTTTTGAGCTTCACTGGCGCCATGGCGTCCGCCCGCAAAATACCGCCGCCCGCAGCAGGCGGCGCGCACGCCGCAGCGCGGCTTGCTGTCACTCATTATACCAGTGCGGAGCGGGTTGCTGAATGCGCAGGCGTCAAATCTGCCCGGCGTCGTATGCGGCCAGAAAAGCCTTGACGATAAGCGGGTCGAACTGGGAGCCGGCCTTGGTGGAGACCTGGTTGCGCGCGGCCTGCTTTTCCATGGGGTTGCGGTACGGCCGCGGGCTGGTCATGGCGTCGAACGAATTCGCGACATTAAGAATGCGGGCGATGAGCGGGATCTGCTCGCCCTGCACGCCTTTGGGATAGCCCTTGCCGTTGTAATGCTCCATGTGGTAGAGCACCGCGGGCACGGCGTACTCGAGCATCTTGATGCCTTGCAGGAACTTGGCGCCGAACAGGGGCTGGCGCTTGATCACCGCCCATTCCTGCTCGGTGAGTTGTCCCTTTTTGGCGATGATGAAGTCCGGCACCTGGGTGCGGCCGATGTCGTGGAGGAAGGCGCACACCTGCACTTTTTCGATAGTGTCCTTGGGCACGCCGAGCTGCTTGGCGATGGCCACCGCGTACTTGGCCACGCGCAGGCTGTGCCCGTTGTAAAAACTGTGGCGGCTGTCAATCATCTTGACCAGAGCCATGACCACATTAAGGAACAGTTCCTTGTTGGACTGGAGCAGGCGCACATTCTCGATGGCGATAGCGGCCTGTCCGGCGAGCGCCATCATGTAGGGCACATCGTCTTCCTCGAACTCTTCCTTGTCCAGGGCGTTGATGATCTGGATGACGCCCACATTTTTCTTTTTGAAGAACATGGGCACGCACACAATGGAGCGCGTGCGGAAGCCCGTTTTTTTGTCAAAGTCGGAATTGAAGCGGTCGTCCTGGTACGCATCGGGGATGAGCTGGGGCTTGCCCTTTTGCGCGACCCAGCCCGCAATGCCCTTGCCCACGGGCAGGCGGAACTGCTTGATCTGCTCGCCGGCGTCGCCCTGCGCGCTTTCGATGTAAAGCTCCTGGGCCTTTTCGTCTAGCAGGAACAGGGAGCTGGCCTCGGCGCGCATGACCATCTTGGCGGACTCCATGATGGTGTCCAGAAGCTGGTGCAGATCGTTCTGCTTGTTGATTTCCTCGGACACCTGCATGAGCGTGTTGAAGCGCTTGATGCGCGCCTCGGCGGTTTTGAAGGTGGTTTCATTGCCCACGATGGAGGCGGCCTGGTCGGCCAGAATCATGCCGAAGGACACATCCTCGTTGGCGAACTGCATGCCGTCCTTTTTGTTGATGACGCCGATGGCGCCCACCAGTCGGCCGTCCGCGTTCATGGGAAGAACCATGAGGGTCTTGATGTCTATGCCGAGCAGCTTGCCCACGGCGGGATCATAATCAGGTTCGGAATGAGGGCTGTTGCAGATGCGATGGTTTCCGGACAGGTAGCACTGGCTGATCACGCCCTTGTCCATGGGCCATTCCTTGCCGATGGTTTGCGCCTTCTTGAGGCCCGCCACGGCGCGCACGGTCAGAAAGTCTCCTTCCACAACATCCTTGACCAGCATATAGGCGGCCTCGGCCGTGGTGACCATGGTCATCAGGTCGAGGAGATAATTCAGTATGTTGTCGAGCTTTGTGGTGGTGTTCATCACGGAAATGAGCTGCTTGAGCAGATCATTCTCGCGCTGAAGCCTGAATTCTTCACTCATGTCGGAAACCCTCCGTGGCCGCAACAGCGGCCGCGCGGCTTGCTGTTTTCTGTACCCATTCCTTACAGAATATTATCCCGGCGGCGCGAAAAAATGTTCGCGCAGTTTTCAGGCCTTTGATTTGAGCAGGTGTTGAAGCAGCTCGTCAAATTCCGGTCCCGGGGGATCGGCCTTGGCCTTTTCCACGCGGCCGATGGCCATTTGCGTGGGTTTGTCGTCCGGTATGTACTGGTAAACCTCGTTGTATTTTGCGATGGCTTCGTCCCACTTGCGTTCGAGATACAGGCGCAGAGCCTCCTCGTGCACGGCCACGCCTTTGGCGATGTTGTCGGGCAGGCCTTCCTCTTTCTTGGCGAGAATCTCGAAGAGGCCGATCGGCTCGGGAATGCCCTTGTACTTGATGACATCGAGCTGGCGGGTGAGGATGGCGTCCGCGGCGAGTTCGCGCGTGCGTTCGCTGATGGTCATGATGGTGCCGTAGTCCTTGCCGCCGGCCTCGAGGTGCTCACCCAGTTCGCAGTGGTCGCCCACCACGGTGTAGTTGAAGATGTTCTTCGAACCCATGTTTCCGGCGATCATTTTTCCGGTGTTGATGCCGCAGCGCGCGGTGAGTTCGTGCTTGCCCTGCTCTTTCCACACCGCGCGCATCTCGGCCAGCTTGCGCTGCATGTCTATGGTGGCCAGGCACGCATTCCTGGCGTGGTCCTCGAAGAAAATGGGCGCGCCGTAAATGGCCACGATGGCGTCGCCGATGTACTTGTCCAGGGTGCCCCCGTACTGGAACACGATGTCGGTCATGGCCGTGAGGTACTCGTTGAGCAGATCCACGAGGTCTTCGGGGGTGAGGCTTTCGGAGATGGAGGTGAACCCGGCCACATCCGAGAAGAACACCGTGCACTCGACCCACTCGCCGCCGAGCCGCAGTTTGTCCGGATTGTCAATAAGGGAATCCACGACTTCCTTGTTCACATAAGTGGAGAACATGCCCTTCATCTTGTTTTTCTCGCGTTCCTCCGTCACGAACCGGTAGATGAACACCGCCAGGAACACGAGCACGATGAGAAGCAGCGGGATCAGGAACGGGATTTCAAGCCGGAACAGCCCGAACACGCCGATGGTGACCGCAAACAGGACCAGGCCGAAAACGATCATGATGAAGAAATTGACCACGGCCGTCATGAACGAGGATTTGGTGTGCACCAGGCCGCCCGCATAACCCAGAGCCATGCCCAGAACAAGGAAAATTATGACCACATAGGCGGGGTTCAGGCGGCGGATGAACAGGTTGTTCACGATGGTGTTGATGGCGTTGGCGTGCAGGCCCACGAAATGGTACCGGGGTTCGAGCGGGATGGGGTTGATCTCCGCGGTGCCCACGGCGGTGCGGCCTACCAGCAGGATTTTTCCCTTGAGTTCGTTCAAGCTCTTGCGGTACTCCGCTGCTTTTTCTTTGTCAATCAGCGACTTGGATCCGGACAGCAGCTCGGCCATTTCCAGGTCGTCCTGCTGCTCCAGGGACAGCGTCAGCTTGTACTGCGCAATCTGCTCTTCGCTCATGCCCTGGGTGTCTTTCTGGAATTTTTCCCAGAGTTCGAAAAGCTGGATCTGGCGGACCATGGTCCAGAGGTTCTTGAGATTGCGGTGCTCGAAGGTGGTGGTGTCGGCCCAGACGCCCGCCCAGTTGATGAGCATGGCGCCCTGATCCGTGAGGGGAATGACCACATCGCGCGTTTTTCCGGTGCGCGGGTGTTTCGCGTTTTTGAGCACAATGCGCCGCGGCTGGAACTCCACGGCGTCATGCTTGACGCCAAAGTAGTTCATGGCCAGGAGCAGATTGATGTGCGGGTAGAGTTTGTTGTCGTAAACCACAGCCGGGGCTATGGTGCGCAGGGTGCCGTCTTTTTCCGTGAACTCGGCGCTGCCGATGCCCGCGCCCGCGAGCGCCTCGCCCACGGCCGGGTGCACAGGCTCAATGAAACGCTTTTTCACGAAACGCTCTTTCACGCCTTCCGGAAGGTTGAACATATTTTCTCCGGACTGCTTGTGCAGTTCCTTGAGCGCCGACTTTTTTTCCGTGAGGTCGTGAAGGATTCTCTTGCGCGCAGCGCCGGGTAGCGAATTTTTGTCCTGTTTAAGCAAATATTCGAGATCCGGCACGCTCAAATTCTGATAGGCGTCGTAAACCAGGCCGTACTTTTCCTGATCCGGGCGGTTGCTCGTGGGGCGCTTGAGGATTTCGATGAAAATGTTGCGCACCGGGCCAGATTTGAGAATCTGTGCGGTGTAGGGCGTGGGCAGAAATTCCTTGGACGCGTTGATAATGAACACATTGCCCGCGGCCGCGGCCGCTTCGCGCAGTTCCTTTTCGCGGTTGGGCGCCAGATCTTCGAGATCCGCTTCGTCCAGAAACTTGAGGATCCACTGGAACCTGCGGGAAACGGTGTCCATGGCGGGCAGTTTGAGGCGCGAGCGCTGCTCCTCGGGCGTGAGCAACTGGTCGAGCTTTTCCGCGATCACCGGCGCCTGATCCGGAGCGGCCAGGCCCGGGGGCTGCGAGATGTTGTCAATGTTGTCCACCATGGTGGCGCGGTCGCCCAGGCTGTCGGCCAGGGTCTGCAGGTCCATGCGGAATCCGTCCGCGGAGTCGGGCACCACGCGGCGGCCGTAGTCGCGGGAATACTCGAAAGTGAACACCACGGCCCCGGCGCCGAGCTGCTCCTTGCCGAGCCTCTTGATGATTGGGACATAGTAACGCGGATCGTCCGGGAAGGTCTCCTCCCACTCAAGGGTGAGATCGTCAATGTCCACGAACACAATGTCATCGGTTGTGGGAACCTGGAAGGCGGAGAAGCCGCTTTCGGCCAGGGACTGCCGGGTGCGGAACTTGAGGTCCAGATCAAAATTGTCAAACGAGCGGAACGGGCCGGCCAGATACAGGATGCTGAACTCCACGGCCAGCACCAGGCCGATGATGAAACCCATGATGCGGTTGCGCTCGTTGATTTTGTTGGGGAGCCGGTCCCCGCGCTTTTTGAGGAACAGATAAACCAGCGCGGGCGTGACGGCGAGCGCCAGGATAATGAGCGGTATGTAAATGAGAAGTGGCATGCGCATGAAATCCTCCCGGGTTAAAGGCCCTTTTTGGTGAGTTTGAATTCGCCCTGCCAGCCGTCACCGGGCGGGTCGGATTTGTACTGTTCGCAACGGGCGCGCAGCACCTTGCTCGGCCCGTCGCCGGGTTTATGTTCGAGGGCCTCGTCGAACGCGGCCATGGCTTCGTCCCAGCGTCTTTCGGTATACAGTTTGAAGCCCCGCTCGTAAGCCTCCACGCATTTGAGCGTGGCCTCATCGGGCGGGATGTCCGGACTGCCCACGATCTCGTAAACCTTGATCGGTTCGGTTTTGCCGACCACCACGATGTCGTCCACCAGCCGGGCGGTGATCTGGTCCTTGGCGCGCTCGTAGGTCATGGCGCTGCACATGAAGGCCACGCCGTACTGGTTGGCGGCGCCAAGGATACGCGCGGCCAGATTCACCGAGTCGCCCATGATGGTGTAACTGAAGCGCGCGGCCGACCCCATGTTGCCCGCGATCATGGGGCCGGAATTGAGGCCCACGGTCACATTGATAGGCTCAAGACCCTTTTCCTTCCATTCAATCTTGAGCTGTTCGAGGGCCTTTCTCATGCCCACGCAGGATTTGCACGCGCGGGCCGGGTGATCCTCGAAGGGTACGGGCGCGCCGTAGATGGACATGATGATGTGGCCCTCGTATTTGTCCAGAGTGCCGTCGTAGCGGAAGATTTCCTCGGTCATGGAGGTGAAGTATTCGTTGAGGCGGTCAACCAAGATTTCCGCGTCGTCGGTGTGGATGCCGGGGCCGGAGGCCAGGGCGAACATGGCGGTCAGATCCATGCGCTCGCCGCCGAGCTTGAGCATGTCCGGATTCTGGATCAGGGTTTCCACGATGGAGGGCGTCACATATTTCGAGAACATCTCCTTCATGCGCTTGGCTTCCTGGCCCTCTGTCATGAAGCGGTACACGACCACGACGAGGTAAACCAGAACCAGTGCCATGGCCACGGGCACGAAGGGAAGCCACAGGCGCGCGCCCGAGAAAGCGGCCACGCACACCGCGCCGTAGGCGGCGATGGCGCCGAAGGTGATAAGCGCGCCGGGAAGCTGTTTGGCGCGCCCGCCCGCGAAGCCCACAACCAGACCCAGGCCCACGATGATGAGGAAGAAGAAATGCCATGGCAGCGAGGTGATGAACAGTTCCTTGGTGATGGTGTTCACCAGGTTTGCGTGCATGCCCACAAGGGGATAACGCGGATCGAACGGGATGGGGTTGAGGTCGTGCGTGTACGGGGCGGTCAGACCCGTGAGCACAACCTTGCCCCTGAAAAATTCGATGTCTTTTTTGATGCTCTTGATCTCGGCCGGACTCATGGCCTCGACCGCGGCCCGGTCCTCGGGCGAAATGAAGCCGTACTGCTCGATGTACGCGATCACGCGCTTTTCCTGTTTGCTGTCCAGCCCGTCCAGCACCTTCTGCTCGTCCGCGGTGATTTCCCACCCGTGAGTGTCCATGAACTCCACGAGCGCATCAATCTCGGGCTGCGTGATGGCGGCGGCCTTTTGCTCTTCCTCGGGAGTCAGAGGCCCGCTCTTGCCCATGAAGTCCCGGATTTCCTGTTTCTGCTCGTCCGGGGTTTCCTGATACCAGGCCACAATGTCCTCGGTGAGATTCTGGCCCAGAGTGTTGATATCCTGCACAAGCTGATTGATTTCTTCCTCGGACAGGGATTGCACAAATTCCTGCTGCTCGGGCGTGAGAGCCGCGCCCTGCATGCTGGCGGTCACAAGATCATACTTATCCATGAGCGCGTTGTATTGATCAACAACTTCAAGGATGTCAAAATACTGCGCGTACTCGACCTTCTTGAGCAAATCAAATGTTTTGAGATTTTCCCGCTTTTTCACGGGGATATACAGATCCGTGTACTCGGCGCGGCGGATGAGGTTGTATTTGAGCGCGGTTTCGTACACAGCCTTGAAGCTCCGGTGCTCGAACTGATCCGGCTGCGTGAAGCTGCCGGCCCAGTTGACGAGAAGGCTGCGCTTCTCGTACAGGGGCATGGTGATGGTCTTGGGTTTCTTGTTCCAGGGAAGTTTTGCGTCTTTTATCACGATTTTGTCTGGATAGAAGATCACATTTTCCTGTTTGACATCCATATAGTGCAGTGCGAGCAGGGTTGTGATGTGCGGATAGAACCTGTTCTGGAACTGGGCCACGGGCGCGCTCATGCGGATGATGCCGTCTTTTTGCAGTTCGGGCTTGACATAGCCGTACCCGGCGGCGAACTCCACGATGTGCTTGTTGAGAGGCTTGATCTCGCGCAGAATGCGGTACCATTTGTCGAGCTGCTTCACGGACACAGGCGCCTTTTTGCCGACATCGAATCCCAGGGCGTGATTCATCTCCAGGGCCAGATCGGCCAGCGCCCTTCTCTCTTCAAGAGTCTTCTTGATGGCCTCGATGGTGTCCTTGTCGAGAGCCAGCACGGCGCGGCCCTTGTATTTTTTTGTCTCCGCGGCCTTGAGCAGGGTTTCGTATTCGCTGGTCATCATGTTGGTGATGAGGGTGTTGATGTCCACTTCGAGGCGGCTTTCGGTACCGGTGCGGTCCGCCATCTTGATGCGGCGCGAGAACTCGTCTCGAATCTTTTTGTCAAAAAGAATGTGCTCGACGCCGTATTTGAGCTTGAGCTTGTCTTCGACGATCTGCGCGAGGAACACATTGCCCGAGTCCTTGATGGCCTTGCGCAGTTCCTCGTCCATGTCGAAGGCGATGGAGTCGAGGCTTTTCTGTTCCTCGAAGAAAGCCTGGAACTCCTTGAAGACCGCGGCGTGGTCCACGGACGCCCTGTCCGAGAGCACGGCCTGGAGCGCCTGATTGGCGCGCGCCACATTTGCGGGCGCCAGCAGGGGCGCGAGCTGCGAGTCCGGATAAAAAGCGTCCAGGGCGGCGAGCGCCTGCGCCATGCTCTCCGCAGGCACGGCCCGGGTCAATTTGTCTTCCGGATATGCCTTTTCCAGGGCCGCGGATAGCGGGCCGAAATCCACGCCCTCGAAATCCTTGGGCTGGAAAATGCCGCCGGAGTTGAATGCGTTGTTGATCCTGTCCTCGGTGAACACCTCGTTGAGGACCTTGAGCGCGGCGGAGGCGTTTGCGGAGTCCATGTAGGATGGCGCGTCTTCGCCCCTGGACACGCTTTCGAGCTGCTTTCTGACAATGAGCAACTGCGAGGGGTCGAAGTCGTAGAACACCATCTCGCGTTCCTCTTCGGAAACGCCCTGGAACTGGGCCAGGATGGACTTGACCGTTGAGATGATGGGCGGATACGAGAGTTCGCCCAGGGTGGTGGCGAGCGCTTTGAGATTCACGGCTTCGGGCGACCCCGGCGTGGCCAGGGATCGCTTGCTGTCCACGGCCTGCTTGGCGTCCACGAGCAGGGCGGCGTCGAAGGAATCCACGGCGCCGGTTTCCCCGGCTTTGACCAGAGCGGCCTTGGCTTTCTGGAAGGTCGCGGCGTCGGCGATGTCATTGACGGCCTTGAAGGCCTCGCGCGTGCGGGTTTTTTCCGCCTCGAGCAGCGACAGGTCGTCCCGGATCGTGCTCTTGAGGGCGTCGAACCGCTCGTAGAACATGTTGAGGTTGTTTACATCGAGCCGGCGGCCAAAGGGGTCGAAGAAGAAAATATCGAAAAACATGGCTTTGGCGTTGGCGCCGTCCGCGCCCAGGGCGCGAATGATGTCCGGGTACACTGTGCGGTCCGGAGGAAACGGCTTCCACTGCTGGGCGTCGTTGTCGTAGTCGAGCAGAACGATGTCCTTGTTGACGCTCTTCTCGGGCAGAGGGCCGCGAAGACGGAACCGCAGGTCATAGGTGCGGTACTCGAAATTCTTCACGAAATCAAAAAAGCCCCTGGCCCCCGGGATGTCTCTGGACCACGAGTTATAGAGCAGGCCGAACGAGGCGGCGATCACCAGGCCGATGATCACGCCCACGATGGGATTGCGCTTTTCCGCCTGGCGGGGCAGTTTCAGCAATGCCATAAAATATCCTCCCCGGAATCGCACCGGCGCGCGCTGACTCCTTTGCGGCGAACAGCCGCACGCCACGGAATGTCCAACTGTTTTCAATAATTCACTTTGCGTTGAATCTTAACATAGAGTCATGCAACTGCACAACAAGTAAAACGCAGTAATATGTCACTCAATCACGGAGACCGGGCCGTGTCAACTCTTGCCGGATTCAGCCACGGCCAGCCTGTATGCGATGGAGAAAAGATCCATGAACATGGCGAGCGCGCCCTTGAGCGTTTCGCCATCCAGAGTCTGGCCCGCGAATCTCTGGACAAAGGACTCGGCCTGGAATTCAAGTTCTTCGCGCGCGTCTTCGGAAATGGTGGCCCTGGCGATGCGCTCGCGCGCCTGTTCAAGAATGTGTTCCGCGCTGTCCTGGGTCATGGGCGGCCTCCAGTATGATTTCGATTTTCCTGAAATCTTAGCACATGTAGCTGCTGCACGCCTTGATCCAGTCCTTGTTAGTGGGATGCGAATAGGCGATGTACAAATCGTCCTTTTCCACCATGTCGCGGATCTGCCGGACCATGGCGAGGCCGCGCTCGGGGTCTGGGATGGGCATGCCCGGGGGCGTGAGAAAGTCGAGCTGTTCGGGCATGAAGCACGCGTCGCCGGGCAGCAGCGTGGGGCCGAACTCGGGCAGCCGGGTGTACACCATCTGGTGGCCCACGGAATGCCCGCCGGTCTTGATAAGCCTGATTTTGCCATCGCCCATAAGATCCATGTCGCCGTTCAGACGCACGATTTTGAAATCGCGGGTCTGGGCGAAATCCTTGATTTCATAGTGGCCGCGGCTGAACTGCGGGTCGGGCCACATGGCGGCGGCAAGCTCGTCAGCCTGGATATAGAAGGTTGCGTCCGGGAACAGGCTCATGCCGCCTGCGTGGTCCAGGTGCATGTGGGTGAGCACAACGATGTCAATGTCCGAGGTCTTGTAACCCAGGCGCTGAAGCTGCCTGTCAACAGCGTCGTCGCGATCCATTTTGGGCTGAATGCATTCGGCAACATCCTTGCCCCAGTACGAGGCGGCGTCCTCGGCGACCTTGGGGTGGTTGCCCGTATCCACGAGAACCAGCGCCTGCTCGTGCTCGATGAGAAACATGCCCACGGCGCAACGCGCGGCCATGCCCTCGTTGTGTCCGGGTGTGGCATAAGCGGATTCCATGATGATGGTGCCGCATTTCATCGGGTAGATAACCATTGCGTTCCGTTCCCTTCGGTTCAGTATTCCGGCGTGAGCGCCCGGATTTATTATAAGACCGCGCGGGCCGGGCGACACGAGAATCGCAAGCGCGGGCCGGCCGGATGACTCTGTGATGCAAATCACGGCAGATTATTTTTAACATCCGCCGGACAATTGCGTATGCGGTGATATAATTTGGACCTTAGAGCCGCTTTGTCTTTTTTGGCGGCTTGAAAAAAATGGCGGTACGCAATAAAAATAAGGATTGGCGCGCAAGCATGCGTTGTTATCATTTAACATGTGCGTTTTATCCTTCATGAGGGAACATCGCAACTTTCAGCAATGTTCTCTTGAATGTGCGCCACAGCGGAGATGGCGCACAAGGCTACATGACCCGGTCTCTGCAAATGTGCAGGTTTGTTGAAGGATTATGGATTTTCGAGATATTTCGAAAATTGTACTGAAGTATAAATTCATCATCGTCATGTGCATGGCAGTGGTGCTTGGCGTGGCCATGCTTTTCACCAAGAGGAACCCGACCCGGTACACGGCCCAATCGCGCATCGCCGTCAAAACCCAGAGCAAAATCTACGCCGGATACGATGAATACAGCGAACTGTCCATGCTTAGCGCATTCGACAATTACCGCAATGTGCAGACCCAGGCCGAGATGCTCAAAAGCAAAAAAATCCAGTCCCTGGCGCACAAGAGCCTGGGGCTTTCGGACGATGAAATCCGAAGCCTGCTGGTCAAAGTCAATCCGGAACAGGATTCCGATCTTCTGCGCATCGAGGTCACGAGCGTGCATCGCGACCTGGCCATCAATTACGCAAATGAACTGGCCGATCAGTATGTGCGCTACACCCTGAATTCCTTCAAACAGGAAGCAGAAGAAAGAGCCGATTACTTTCAGGGCAAGCTCCTGGATGTGGAAAAGGAGCTGCGGCAGGCGCAGATTGAGCGCGAGATTTATAAGAAAGAGCACATCGCCGGCAGCTTCGAATCTGAAGCCGCGCAGACCGCGCAATCCATTTACGACTACGAGCGCATGCTAAACGCCGCGCAGATTGATCAGGAAGCCAACAAGCAACGCATTGCGCAAACCATGAGGGAGCTGTCCTCGGAAGCGCCCCTGGAAACAAGAACCATTTACACGGCAAACGCCCTGCGCAAGGAACTCCAGGGCCGCCAGGCCTCCCTGGAAATTGACCTGGCCAAAGCCAGGCAGCTTTACGGAGACCGCCATCCCGATGTGCAGTCCCTCGAACGCCAGATCGAGACAGTCAAGAACAAGCTCGTGGAAGACGAATACAACGATCTGCGGGTCGTGCTTCAGGAAGTTGACGAAGCCAATCCCGTGCACCGTGAGTTGTTAAAGAATCTGGCCGACCTGCGCGTGGAACAGGGCGCCGTCGAGGACAAGGTCGCGATTCTCTCGGGCCTGGTTGAGGAAAGCCGGAAGCCGCTGGAGACCCTGCCCGAAAAGGAAAAAACCCTCGAGCAGTTCGACATCCGCATCAACATGCTCAAGGAGGAGCAGAGCACCCTTCAGAAAAAGTTCAAAGATTTCCAGTTGAGCAGCCAGGTGCCCACCACCGTGGGCGAAATCACAGACCGCGCCCTGGGCGCCTACGACACCCAGCGTTCCCATAAGGCGCTTACGCTGCTCATCGCGGCCCTGGGCGGGCTTCTCATGGGCCTCATCATCGCCTTCATCCGCGAGTACCTCGACGACACGCTCTACACGGCCCGCGATGTGGAGGAGGCTCTCACCTTGAGCGTCCTGGGGCAAATACCTCTCGAAAAGAATATCGGCACGGACCCCAGGGTGTGCGCGGACAAGCCCAACACGCCCGTAGCCGAGAGTTTCCGCGCTCTGCGCAACCGGCTCAAGTACATTCTGGCCGAGCAGGACATGCGCATGTTTCTCATTACCAGTTCCGCGGTTCAGGAAGGCAAGTCCTTCGTATCCCTGAACCTGGCCATCACCATGGCGCAGTACGGGCACAAGGTGCTGCTCGTGGACGCGGACATGCGCCGCCCCACCCTGCACCGCTCATTCGATGTGCCCAACAACGGCATTTCCAATGTGATCATAGACGGGGACGATGTGACCCAGTACATTCTGGAAACGGAAATCCCGAACCTGTCCATACTGCCCGCAGGCCCCCTGCCCCTGGCCGAAACCACGCCCGTGGTTTCCAGCGAAATCTTCGAGGACCCGCGCATCCGCGACATGTTCAGCCTGCTGCGCATTTCCTACGATTATGTAATTCTGGACACGCCGCCCATACTGGCCGTGACCGATGTCATGGCGCTCACTTCCATGGTGCCCGGCGTGCTGTTCGTTGTGAGCGCCGGGGACATGCAGCGCGCCGATGTGGTCAGCGCCAAGAATATGATCGAGTCCACAGGCGTGAAAATGCTCGGCGCGGTGCTCAACCGCGCGCAGCACTCCGTGTCCTATTACCGCTATCTTTACTACTATTACGACAAGGATTCGAGCAACAGGAAGCACCGCGTGGCGGGCCGTTGAAGCCCCCGTTTTCCTCCGCGGCCAATTGCCTTTTCCATGAACTTGCTCTAAACTTCCATTTCAATTATGGAACATGAAACCGCGCCGGAAAATCCCGAGAGCCAGGGAGGCATCCCGTTCAGGAAACTGGGCGAGATCCTCAAGACCCGTTCGCCCGTGATCGTGATGTTCATTGTGGCGGGCATGGGCCTGCTGGGCTGGTTCCTGTACCTCACCGCGGACCTGTGGATCCTGTTCTGCGTGTCCGTTTTTCTGGCGTATCTCATGGCCGGGCCGGTGGACCTGCTTTCCCGCAAAATGAACCGCGCCGTGGCGATCCTGGTCCTGTTCGCGGTCGTGGCGTGCGTGGTGTCTGTCTCCCTGGTGCTGTTCATCCCGCAGGTGGTGGAGGAATTCAGGGCTTTCTCCGAGGACTTCCCGCAGGACATCGCGCAGTTGTCGCAGCACATGTCCCGCCTGGACGCCTGGCTTGGCAGCCAGAACCTGCCTCCGGCCCTCAAGAAGCTGCCCGAAAACCTGCTCACCAACGCCGGGGAAATCTTCGGCCAGACAGCGGGCCAGACCCTCAACAAGCTGGCCGGCGGCCTGACAAAGATCTTCCTGCCCCTGATCATTCTCCCTCTGACAACTTTCTATCTGCTCAAGGATTCAAGGCGCATGCACGAAACCTTCGTGCGTTATTTCCCGGAGCAGAGCCGCGAGAGCATCACGGGCCTGCTGTCGCAGATTGACCGGGCGTTCGGCGGTTTCATCCGCGGGCGCCTCAAGCTGTGCCTGGTGGTGGGCACGGGTATGGTCATCGGGCTGAACCTCGCGGGCATGAAGTTCGCCACCGTGCTCGGCATCATCTGCGGCATCTGCGAATTCATTCCGTACATAGGCCCCGTGGCCGGCGCCGTGCCGGTCTTGATCGTGGGCATGGTGACTGACAAAATGCTCATCGGCCTGGGCATGGTGCTGCTCGTGCAAATCATAGAGAACATCATTTTCATTCCCATGATTATGAGCAGCGAAATGGGGCTGCACCCGCTTGTGGTGCTGTTTGCGCTCATCGCCGGCGGCCAGGTGGGCGGCCTGGCGGGCATGCTCATTTCCGTGCCCCTGGTCGCCACTGTGAAAATCCTGCTCGAATATTATGTCTCCAACTCCTCACACGAACACGAACACGGCGCCGCGCCCAAGGACCCGGCGCCCTCCGAGTAATCCAGCCCCGCATCGCCCCGCGCACCTGTGTTTTTCACCGCGGTTCGCTATAATAATCCCCGTGCGGCACACGGCGGGCCAGGCCCGTTTTTGTTTTTCAGACGCCGCGCAATACCCGACCCCCCTGCGCCCGAGGTGACGCGCCATGAAGGATTACGACTTCTCTCAAATCGAAAATAAATGGCAGAAAGCCTGGGAAGACGACAAGACCTTTTCCCGCGAACTGCCGGACCGCAGGGGCAAATACTATGTGCTCGAAATGTTCCCCTACCCCAGCGGCAAGCTGCACATGGGCCATGTGCGCAACTACTCCATCGGCGACGCCCTGGCCCGCTTCAAGCGCATGAACGGTTTCGACCTCATGTACCCCATGGGCTACGACGCCCTGGGCCTGCCCGCGGAAAACGCCGCCATCAAGCACCAGACCCACCCGCGCGAATGGACCGAGTCCTGCATCGCCACCATGATGGACCAGCAGAAAGCGCTGGGCCTGTCCTACGACTGGTCCCGGTTCCTGGCCACCTGCCGCCCGGACTACTACCGCTGGAACCAGTGGTTCTTCCTCAAGCTGCTGGAAAAGGGCCAGGCCTACCGCCGCGAAGCGCCCATCAACTGGTGCGGCGACTGCGGCACCGTGCTCGCCAACGAGCAGGTCATTGACGGCTGCTGCTGGCGCTGCGACGGTCCCGTGGTGCAGAAAAACCTCGAACAGTGGTTCCTGCGGATCACGGATTACGCCGAGGAACTCCTCGCCGATATTGACACCCTCACCGGCTGGCCCGAGTCCGTGAAGACCATGCAGCGCAACTGGATCGGCAAGTCCCACGGCGCCATGGTCAATTTCAGGGACCGCGACACCGGCGCGCCCATCCCCATCTTCACCACCCGGCCCGACACCCTCTACGGCGTGCGCTTCATGGTCTACGCCCCCGAACACCCGGATGTGCTCAAGATGGCGCAGGGCACGGACCGCGAGCAGGAGGTGCGCGCGTTCGTGGACAAGGCCATGAACCAGGACAAGTACCAGCGCGCGGCCGACGACAAGGAAAAGGAAGGCGTGTTCCTGGGCCGTTACGCCGTGAACCCGCTCAACGGCGACGAGGTGCCCATCTACACCGCCAATTTCGTGCTCATGGAATACGGCACCGGCATCATCATGGCCGTGCCCGCGCACGATCAGCGCGACTTCGAGTTCGCCAAAAAATACGGCATCGGCATCAAGGTGGTCATCTCCCCGCCCGGAGAACAGCTCAAGGAATCGGACATGGATCGCGCCTTCGTGGAGCGTGGAACACTGGTCAGCTCCGGCCCCTTCGACGGAATGGACAACGAAGAGGCCAAAGAGAAAATAGCCCTGTACCTCGAGGAGCAGGGCATTGGCAGCCGCACCGTGCAGTACAAGCTGCGCGACTGGCTCATCTCGCGCCAGCGCTACTGGGGCACCATCATCCCGGTCATTTACTGCGCCAAATGCGGCATTGTGCCCGTGCCCGAGGATCAGCTTCCGGTCACCTTCCCGGACGATGTGAAATTCACGGGCCAGGGCAACCCCCTGCTCTCCAGCGAATCCTTTGTGAAAACCGAGTGCCCGTCGTGCGGCGGCCCGGCGCGCCGCGAAACCGACACCATGGACACCTTCATTGACAGTTCCTGGTACTACTTCCGCTATTGCAGCGCGGACTACGACAAGGGCATGTTCCGCCGCGAGGACATTGACCGCTACATGCCCGTGGACCAGTACATCGGCGGCATCGAGCACGCCATCCTCCACCTGCTCTACAGCCGCTACTTCACCAAGGCCCTGCGCGACTGCGGCCTCACCTCCGTGAGCGAACCGTTCACCAACCTGCTCTGCCAGGGCATGGTCACGCACGAGACTTACAAGGACGCAACCGGCAACTGGCTGTACCCCGCGGAGATCGTGAAAAAAGACGGCGGGGTGTTCAAGCTCGACGACGATTCCCCGGTGTCCGTGGGCCGCGTCGAAAAAATGTCCAAGTCCAAGAACAATGTGGTGGACCCCGGCAACATCATCGGCGAATACGGCGCGGACACGGCGCGCATGTTCATCCTCTTCGCCTCGCCCCCGGAAAAGCAGCTCGAATGGACGGACGCGGGCGCGCAGGGCGCTCACCGGTTTCTCAAGCGCGTGTGGAACACCGTGCAGTCCGTGGCCGAAAAGCTACAGGACACCAACCCGGCGTCCGGTGAAATTGACGGCGGCATTCTGCGCCTCACGCACAAGACCGTCAAGCGCGTGACCGCGGACATCGGCGAGCGCATGAATTTCAACACGGCCATCGCCGCGCTCATGGAATGGCTCAACGCGTTCACGGCGTATGCGGGTGCGGACGGCGCGGACCCGGCCACGCTCCGCTACGGCGCCGAAACCTTCCTGCACCTGCTCCTGCCCTTTGCCCCGCACATCGCCGAGGAACTCTGGCGTGACCTCGGCCACGACGACATGCTGTCGCTGCGCCCCTGGCCCGCGTTCGACCCCGCCCTCACCCTGGACGAGGAAATCGAGATCCCCGTGCAGGTCAACGGCAAAATCCGCGGCAAGCTCACCGTGCCGCGCGATGCGCCCCAGGACGGCGTGCTGGCCCAGGCCCTGGAAATTGACAATGTCAGGGCGCACACGGACGGCAAAACCATCATCAAGAAAATTCTGGTGCCAAACAAAATCGTCACCATTGTGGTCAAATAACAGGCTGCGAATTCTCACGACAGAATAAACACAGGCCCCCCGCGCAAGCGGGGGGCCTTTCAATTCCCGGCAGATCATTTCAAAAACTCACAGGGCGACGGTTTGCAGCCCGCACTCGGCGATGAGTTGCCGGAACGGGAACGCTGGGCCGAGGTCGTACTTGTCCGCGCGGAACATCTGGTGCGTGGCCACGCCCTTGAAATCGCGCATGGCGGGTAACTGGCAGGACAAGAAATCCGCGGGAATGCGCCTCGGGATGCGGTACTGCGCCAGGAGCCAGTTCACGAGCGCGCACACGGCCGCAACCTGCACGGGCGGAAATGCGGCCCCGCCGTGCGCGTCCCGGTTCCCGCCCGGCACGACCTTGTCCGCGCTCCACGCCCGGCCCGTGTAATCCGTCCATTTCCCGTTCCGGTTCCACACCGGGCCGATGTTCACGATTTCAATGGCTATGGAACGCTTGTCGTGCCGGTTGTTCCGCGAATGCGCGCCCCTCACGCCCAGATGCGGCGCCCAGAACTTTTCGTCGAACAGGCGGCGGATGGCCCCGTTCGTGTCCACGAGAAACGGCGCGGCCACCCTGCCCGGCTGCCTGAAGGTGTTGTACGCGCTCTCCCAGGTGTAGCCCGCGGTGAAGTGCAGCACGATGAGGTCTTTGTGATAGGCTTCCTTCCAGAAGTCCCCGGAGCCGAGCGGCTTTTCGAGCACAGCGGGCTTTGCGGGAGCGAGGCCCGAGCGCGGAGCGTCCGAGGCCTGTGTTTTGGACACAAGCGCGGCCGTGTCCCTGTCACCATGCGGCATGTCCGCGATGGCGGGCCGCGCGGGGTCCGCGCTCCCGTTCCAGGTGCCCGGAAGTTTCAGCGCCTGCCCCGCGCGGATCCAGTCCGGATCCGCAATCCCGTTGGCCGCCAGAACCATGTCCAGCAGCCGCGTGTCGAACCGGCCGTAGTATCTGCGGATGATTTGCGACAGAGTTTCGCCGCTGCTTACAGTGTGTGATTTCATTGCCATGGCGCACCTCGCATCGAGGAGATGACCGCGCGACCCTGCCACCCAACCGTCTCGCGCGCCTTGCGCCCTGTGCTGTGATTCCACAAACAGAATATCATGGATATGTATTTTTGTACAGTATATTCAAAAAATTATTCGTGGCTCAAAACAGCCCGGATTTCCTGCCGCCTCTCCAGGCCGCCGGTTTTTTTTCTTCCATTGAAACATTTTTCACAATCCGCGGGTTTAGACGAAGTAATAATGAGAACCGTTATCAATAAAAACGCCCTGGACAAACTTCACAGGCGGTTTCACCGCCGGGAGTTCGTGTCCCCTGATCCCCTTGAAGTTCTGTACAATTACGATGTGGTCGAAGACCGTGAGATTGCGGGGCTGATTGCATCGTGCCTTGCTTACGGGCGGGTCGCCCAGATTCTGAAAACAGTGGTTGCGGTTCTGGAAGTGATGGGGCCGTCGCCACGCCGTTACATTGAATCCGCACGGCTCGCGCGGCTGCGGCGCGACTTCTCGGGATTCAAATACCGGTTCACCACGGAGCAGGAGATGATTGCGCTGCTGCGGGGCGCGGGCGGCATGGCGCGGCGCCACGGCAGCCTGGACCGGTGCATGGCGCATTTGCTGGGACAGAACGAGGACGATCCCCAGGCCGCTCTGTGCGCGTTTTCCGCGGAATTGAACCGGCACGCGGACCGCGCGTGCACCAGCCTCGCCCCGGACCCCGCACAGGGCAGCGCCTGCAAGAGGCTGAACCTGTACCTCCGCTGGATGGTGCGGCGCGACGAAGTGGACCCCGGCGGCTGGACAAGCCTCGACCCGGCGCAGCTCACCATTCCCCTGGACACGCACATGCACCGCATCTGCCGCGCCATGGGCCTCACGCAAAGAAACGCAGCGGACTTGAAGACCGCGCAGGAAATCACGGACGCATTCCGCGCCATCGCGCCGCGCGACCCCGTGAAATACGATTTCGCCATCACGCGCATCGGCATCCGCCGCGACATGACCCTGGAGAGTTTTCTTCGGGACTATCACGCCGCCGGAGCGGCCTGAAATAAACGCTCGCGCCTACCTTGTCTTGCGGCAAACGCGATTTATAGTGACAATAAGTAGGAATGGGAATCATTATCAGAATGACGAACGATAACACCATGAGAATGACCAGGCAGCGCCAGGTCATCCTTGAAGAACTCAAAGCCATGCACACGCATCCCACGGCGGACGAACTGCACCGGCGCGTGCGCGCGCGCATGCCCAGCATCAGCCTGGCCACGGTGTACCGGAACCTGAAGCTGCTGGCTGAAGCGGGATTCATCACCGAGATCCGCACTGTGGGCGTGCAGCGCCGGTACGAGGGCAATGTGGATGATCACTATCATCTCACATGCGTGCGCTGCGGCCGCGTGGACGATGCGCCCGTGCCCGCGGATTCGGATCTCCAGGAAGCCGTGAACAACGCCACGGGTTACCGAGTGCTTTCGCACCGCGTGGAGTTCCTCGGCGTGTGCCCGTCGTGCGAAAAGTCCTCAACCCAGAACCCCACCGCCCGATCCGGGCGGGGCAATCGTGTCTCTTATAAACAATCTCATAACCGAAAGGAGTTTTATCAATGAACATGAAAGGCTCGAAAACCGAACACAACCTGCTGGCGTCGTTCGCAGGGGAATCCCAGGCCCGGAACCGCTACACCTATTTCGCGGGCCAGGCAAAGAAGGAAGGCTTCATACAAATCGCGGACATCTTCGCGGAAACCGCGGACCACGAGAAGGAACACGCCAAGCGCTTCTTCAAGCAGCTTCCCGGCGGCATGGTGGAGATCACCGCGGCGTATCCCGCGGGCGTGATCGGCAGCACAGCCGAGAACCTCAAGGCGTCGGCCGAGGGCGAAAACGAGGAGTGGACGCTCCTGTACCCCAAATTCGCGGAAATCGCGCGTGAGGAGGGCTTCGAGGAAGCCGCCATCATCTGGGAAAAGGTTTCCATCGCGGAAAAGCAGCACGAGAACCGCTTCAGGGGCCTGCTGGCCAATGTGGAAGCGGGCACGGTGTTCAAGAAGGACAAGGCCGTGGTGTGGCGCTGCCGCAACTGCGGCTATCTGCACGAGGGCAACGAAGCGCCGCACAACTGCCCGGCCTGCGCGCATCCCCAGGCGCACTTCGAGCTTCTGGCGGAAAACTGGTAATCACACGGCAATCCCGCGGGGCGGGCCGCAGCGCCCGCCCCGCGTCTCCGCCCTTTTCCCTGAAACGCTTTGCCGGGGGGATGTTGCAATGCCTTTCATGGAATGGACCGGACAATTCAGCGTGGGTGTGGACGCCATTGACGGCCAGCACCGGCATTTCTTCACGCTCATCAACACGCTCCATGCCGCGTTTCACCGCGGCGAGGGCGAATCCGAGCTGCGACAGACCATCGAGGAACTTGCGGACTACGCCGCGTTCCATTTCCAGTCCGAGGAAAATTTGCTGCGCGAAATCAAATTTCCGCTCATGCTGAACCACGAGGACGAGCACAAGCGCTTCACCGCCAAAATCCAGGGGTTCCGCGACAAGCTGTCCTCGGGCAATTTCGCCATCACCGTGCCGCTCATGGATTTCATGAAGCAGTGGCTCTCCGGCCACATCCTCGGATCGGACAAGAAATACGCGGATTTCATTGCTGAAAATCACATTTCCATAAACGCATCCGGAGGCTGACATGTACACCATCGAAATTGCGGACAATCTTCACTGGGTGGGCGCCGTGGACTGGAACATCCGCGACTTCCACGGCTATTCCACGGAACGGGGAACCACTTACAATTCCTTCCTGCTACAGGACGAGAAGAACATTCTGTTCGATACGGTGAAAAAACCGTTCACGCAGGATCTCCTGCACAACATCCGGCGGGTCATGGACCCGGAGAAAATTGACTATATTGTGGTGAACCATGTGGAGCCGGACCACTCCGGCGCCCTGCCCGAGATCCTCCGCGCGTGCAGGCCCGAGAAAATTTATTGTTCCCTCAACGGCAAAAAGGCGCTTGTCGCGCACTACCACGACGAGAACTGGCCCTTCGAGGTGGTTAAAACCGGGGACTCGTTGTCCGCGGGCAAACGCACGATCCAGTTCCTGGAAACGCGCATGCTGCACTGGCCGGACAGCATGTTCTCGTATCTTGTTGAAGACAAGATTCTGATTTCCAGCGACGCCTTCGGCCAGCACTGGGCCACGAGCGAGCGGTTCGCCGACCAGGTGGACGAGCCGGAGCTGTTCCGCCACGCGGCCAAGTACTACGCCAACATCCTGCTGCTGTTCTCGTCCCATGTGCAGAAACTCCTGGCCACGGTCGGGGACCTGGGTCTGGAATTCAAAATGATCTGCCCGGATCACGGGCTGATCTGGCGCGAGAACCCGGAGAAGATCGTCGCGGCGTACGACAAGTGGAGCCGCCAGGAACCCGCGAACAAGGCGCTCATCATTTACGATTCCATGTGGCAGAGCACCGAGAAGATGGCGCGCGGCGTGGCCCACGGCCTGCTGCAGGAGGGCGTCACGGTCAAGATGATGGACCTCAAATTGAACCACCGCAGCGACATCATGACCGAGGTGCTGGATGCGCGCGCCCTGCTGTTCGGATCGGCCACGCTCAACAACGGCATGATGCCCAATGTGGCGGATTTCATGATGTACCTCCGGGGCCTGTCCCCGGCCAACAAGATCGGCGCGGCGTTCGGCTCGTACGGCTGGTCGGGCGAGGCGGTCAAGCTCATGAACGAGCGCATGCAGGAAATGAAGATAGAACTCGTGGACGAGGGCCTGCGCGTGAAGTTCGTGCCCACGCACGAGGATCTGGCTGCGTGCGTGGATCTGGGCGCGCGCGTGGGCAAGGCAATGAAACAGGGCTGAAACGGAGATATGCCTGTGGCGGCCGCGGCAAGACAGTTCCGGGGAACCGTGAGGGATTTGCTTGAAAGCAATGACCCCGCCGCCGCGCGCAGCGCGCTGAACGCGATGCCCGCTTCGGCTCTGGCGGCCGCCCTGCCCGCGTTCCTGTGCAGCGCGGAC
>JAGUYV010000057.1 GCA_020061125.1 bacterium
ATGGACATTTTCCTCAACGGCGAAACCGAAATCGCCGGGGACATCCTTGCGCGGATCACCATGGGCGGCGGACAGTCACTGTGCTCGCGCATGTACCGCGACGGACTGCCCCAGGCGCCCGTGGCCGCAATCGCGGCGCTCGACATCAACAGGGCGCATGTCACACCGGCGGACCCTGTCGCCATACGGCATCTCGAACCCGAAGAACGGGTCAAGGGCTTCGATGAAGTGAACACGGGATGGGACGCGGAAGACGCCGCGGCCGAAGCCAGGCGGTGCCTGCGCTGCGGATCCTGCACCGCATGCGGGACCTGCCTGCTGTTCTGCCCGGACATTTCCGTGATTCAGGGAGCGGACGGCCGTCCGGACTTCGACCGCGAATACTGCAAGGGCTGCGGCATCTGCCTGCGCGAATGCCCGCGCGGCGCCATCGCGCTCGTCGAGGAAGAAAAATGAAACAGTTGCTCATGGGCGACCACGCGGTGTCCCGCGCGGTGGGCCTGGCCAGAGTGGACTTCATCGCGGCGTATCCCATCACCCCGCAGACGCTTATCGTGGAAGAATTGAGCGAGATGGCGGCGCGCGGCGACATTCACACCCGGTTCGTGAAAGTGGAAAGCGAACACACGGCCCTGGCCGCGTGCATGGGCGCGAGCATGACCGGCGTGCGCACCTTCACGGCCACGGCCTCGCAGGGCCTGCTGCTCATGCACGAAATCCTGCACTGGGCCGCGGGCGCGCGCACCCCCATTGTGATGGTCAATGTGAACCGCGCCATCGCGCCGCCCTGGAACCTCTGGAGCGAACAGACCGACAGCCTGGCCCAGCGCGACACGGGCTGGCTCCAGTTCTATTGCGAAAACAACCAGGATGTGCTCGACACCACACTGCAGGCGTTCAAGATCGCCGAGCGGACCCTGGTGCCCGCCATGCTTGTTCTGGATGCCTTCATCTTGAGCCACACCACCGAACCCGTGGATGTGCCGGAGCAGGCCGAAGCCGACGCGTTCCTGCCGCCCTATTCCCCGCGCCACATCCTGGACACGGACGCCCCGCGCGCCTTCGGCAGCATCACGGGCGCGGACGATTATTTCGAACTCAAGCGCCTGCGGCACGAGTCCATGCGCGATGTCCTCGCAATCGCCGCCGAGGTGGATGCGGACTTTGAAACCCGGTTCGGCCGCGGCCACGGGCTGATTAAGCCGTACCGGTGCGAGGACGCGGAACTGGTGATTGTCACCAGCGGCACCACAAGCTCCACGGCGCGCGCGGCCGTGGACGCGCTGCGGGATCAAGGCCGGGCTGTGGGCATGATCAATGTGCGCCTGTTCCGCCCGTTCCCCGGCGAGTTGCTCGCGCGCGCCATAGGCTCCGCGCCCAAGGTGGCGGTGATTGACCGGAATCTGTGCGTGGGCCTCGGCGGCATCTTCGCGCAGGAGCTGCGCGCGGATTTGTATGGACGGGATGTGCGCCCCGAAGTTTTCGGGTTCGTCACGGGCCTGGGCGGCGGGGACATCACGCCCGCGTCCGTTTCCGCCATGGCCGGGCACGCGCTGGCCAACACGCCGCCCGCGGACAACGCGCCCATCTGGTGGAAATGACAAAAAGAGAAAAAGAGCCGTGCCATGAGTGAGCGAGCGCCATTGCTGAAATCCCAACGATCCCTGGATCACGAACTGGTGAACCAGGGGCACATGGCGTGCCCGGGCTGCGGGGCCGTGCTGGCCATGAGATATGTGCTGAATGTGCTGGGGCCGAAGACCATCGTGGTGCTGCCCGCGTGCTGCTGGTCCGTGATCTCGGGGCGGCATCCGGCGAGCGCGCTGAATGTGCCGCTGTTCCACACCGCATTCGAGACCGCCGCGGCCGTGGCCACGGGCGTGCGCGGCGCGCTCGACGCCAGGGGCGATTCCGAAACACATGTCCTGGCCTGGGCCGGCGACGGCGGCACCTTCGACATCGGACTCCAGGCCCTGTCCGGCGCAGCCGAGCGCAACGAAGACATCATCTATGTGTGCTACGACAACGAGGCGTACATGAACACGGGCGTGCAGCGCAGTTCCTCGACCCCGCCCGGCGCCTGGACCACCACCACGCCCGCGGCGCAACCCGAGGACCGGGACAAAAAGGACATCATGGGCATCATGGCCGCGCACCGCATTCCCTACGCAGCAACCGCGGCCATCGCCTATCCGGACGATCTCATGGCCAAGGTCAAAAAGGCGCGGGACACGCGCGGCATGCGCTTCCTGCACATCTTCTGCCCCTGCCCCACAGGCTGGCGCACCCCGCCGGACATGACCGTGGAACTCGCCCGCGCCGCCGTGCAGGCCAGAGTCTTTCCGCTCTATGAAGTCGAGAACGGCGAAACATGGTCCCTCACCCTTGAGCCTGAAGGCCGCCCCATCGCGGACTACATCCGCGCCCAGGGCCGCTTCGCCCATGTGGACGACCAGACCATCGCCCAGTATCAGTCCGCCACGGACCGCCGCTGGGACCAGCTCATGAAGCGCATGGCCCAGGGCTGCTGACCGCTCGGCGCCCCTTCCCCGCCAGCCTGACAAATCTTCGCCGCGCCCTGTATACTATTTCCCGATGAGCGCGCCGTTCCACATTGTGTTTTTCGAGCCGGAAATCCCGCAGAACACGGGCAGCACCGCGCGCCTGTGCGCGGCCACGGGCGCGGACCTGCATCTGGTGGGAAAACTCGGGTTCCGCACAGACGCGGCCGCCGTCAAGCGCGCGGGCCTGGACTACTGGCCCCATGTCACGGTCGTGAAGCACGCATCATGGGAAGCGTTCATCGAAAGCGCGGGCCAGGGCGCGCGCCTGTGGTTCTTTTCCAAAAAAGCGGAGCGCATATACACGGACGCGGAATTCCGGACCGGAGACTATCTGGTGTTCGGTCCCGAGACGCGCGGTCTGCCGGATGCCATGCTTGAAGCCGCGCCGGGCCGCTGCCTGCGCATGCCCATCCGCACGGATAAGGTGCGCAGCCTCAACCTGGCCACGGCCGCGGGCATCGCCCTGTTCGAGGCCCTGCGCCAGACCGGATATCCGGGCATTCCCGCGCCGACCGAACAACTTATTCCTATTGACCAGTAAATATTTGGGGCGCTGCATCAGCCTGTGAGGCGGCGCACGAGCATTTCAATTACGGCGAGCGACATGTCCGCATTTTCCCGTAGAAGCTGAATGAACCGC
>JAGUYV010000251.1 GCA_020061125.1 bacterium
CGGCCGCAGAAGAAGCCGCGCTGAACACCCTGCTTTCCGCCCCCGCAAGGCCTGTGACAACAGCCGTAGAAGAATAAACTTTAACGCAACTATATTTGCCGCCCCGCACCGGAACCAGCCGCCGCAAAGCAATTCGCCATGCAATAATGGCCCAAAGATTTTCGGCAACCGGTTTACGAGGCGCGGTTTCATGCCCTGATACAGATATTGGCGCGGTTCGGCGGCCGCACTCTTCACATTCAAGGCGTTTACAGTCAAACAATATCCGCATGAAGATGCCGTTGTCGAATGAGCGCCTTTCCATGAAGACAACAGGCAAGGACGGAAGCCGTTTATCAACCCAAGCAATTCTGATGGCTGATCAGAAATGGGAAATGCTTATTCGGTTTTGTATTTCCCTCTTGAACAGCGCTGCGCTTTTCGGTTCGCTCCCGTTGTGATACAATGTCCGTGCCGCATTGCAAGAGAATGCAAACCGGGGGGAGAACCGCAATGAAAAACGCAAGGATCGCCGTTATCGCCGTTCTGCTGCTGGCGTGCGCCGGACAGGGCGCGCGCGCACAGAAACACAGCTTCACTTTCGGCGTGCTCTGGAACGCGGGCGCGCGCATGAACACCAGCTACAGCATGATGTCCAAGGACATCGCCAAGGCCTTTTCCTTGAGCCAGGGCATTCAGCTTTCCAACATCTACTACAGCGAGCTGGAACGCTTCCACGACGACATCGCCATGCGCAAGCTCGATTTCATCTACGCCAACACCGAGGACGATTTTCTCATGGGCATCATGTACGGGTACAAGCCCCTGGCCACCTTCTCGATCTTCGGCAAGGACAGGGCCGCGCACTGCCTGTATGTGCGCGGGGACAGCGGCATCGAGGATTTGGCCGCGCTCGCCGGAAAGCGCATTGTCACCTATCCGCATCTGACCAGTTATTCGCTGCTGCGCAAGCTGCTGAACGCCGCGCCCGAGCAGACTTTTTCCGCGCTCTTCACCGGGTCGGACGCATACGCCATGCTCGACACCCTGGTTTCCGGCAATGCGGACGCCCTGTTCCTCGTGGAAACCAACATTGATTTCTTCAAGCAGGTCAACCCCGGACCGGTCAAGCAGATTAAAAAAATCGCGTGCTCCGAACCCATGCACTTCATGCCCATGATGGCCGCGCCCGAGGTGCCCGCGGAATGCTCGACCGCTTCGATGCGTTTTATCAGGATTTGTTCAAGAACGAGTCTTTAAAGAAGTACCGCCCGTTCCTGCAGCAGGTGGACCTCAAGGTGTTCCGCGTCACGGACAAGGACTACGAGCCGTTCATGGCGCTTTATGAGTATTCGCTGGAACAGAACTGGGACAAGAACCACGAAGCATGGCTGGCGTCGGGCAAGTCCGTGGATTGATCGCCAGAGGCGGGCAGCAGGCGTAACAAGGCAGGCAAGTACACCGCGGAGATGCGGAGGCGCGGAGAAAAGCATTGAAGCATTTCCCCTGCGGCCCGGCATCCGCCGCGCCGCAGGGGAAATCTCCGCGACCTCCGTGCCTCCGTGTTCTCTGTGTCAAAATCGTTTCGCCCGGCTCACTATCGGCCGGGCCGTTCTTCAAATCCCTCCGTTTTTCCCTCCGCGACTCCGCGGCTCCGCGGTGTGCTTTCGTATTTTCTCCACGCCCCGCGCTTTGCTTTTCCCCTCGATTCGGGGTAATCTTTGAATGAAATTTTGAGCGGGGTTTTTACGCAATGAGCGAACCCAGAATCGTGGTCCGGGAATATCCGGGCGCGGATCCCGGCCCGGAGCGGTTTTCACCGGCGGCGCGCGCCGCGGCCCTGTGCGTGTATGGCGCGGTGTGGGCGTATGCGCTCCTGGTCCCTCTGCTCGGAGCGCGCGCGGGCCGCGTCCTGTATGCCGCATTCATGCCCGTGGTTCACAATGTCTTGGGCTACAGCCTGTTCGTGCCGTTTACGGAAATCATGGAGCGGCGCGGCCTCAAGATCGCGCTGACCGCGGTTGTGGTATTCGGGCTGCTGTCCGGCGCGCGCGCGCTGTTGCGCCGCGCCCGAGGTCTGCATGCGGATGCCCTGGCCCGCGCGATCTCCGCATCGTTACTGGCTTATGGCTTGTTCCTCGCGTTTCTTTGCATGTGCGAAACCGTGGTTGCCGGAACCTTCACCGCGCCGCTGTATCTGTACGCGGCGCTGCTTTGGGTTTTGTTGTACACGCTGCCCGCGCCGCGCGGCAGGCTCGGGCTGGCCAGGCCGCTGATGCTTGCGTGCGCCGCGTTTTTGCTGGCCCTTGGCCTGTTTGGCCGCGTGCCCGTGAAATACATGGTTCTGATGCTCGGGATATTGTACGGCGCGGGAGTTGCGCTTTGGCGCGGCGCCGGACCGCGGCGCTGGGGCCTGGCCGGTCATCCCCTGGCCATGATGCTGTTCTGCGCGTGCTGCGGCCTGGGCGCCGTGGGCAGTTTCTGGAAAGCGCCGGTGGCGTGCAGCGCGCCGCACATGCGGGCCGCGGGCGCGATTCTGATTCCGGGCACGGACCGCCGCCCCTATGACGCCATCGTGCCGCCCGGACAGCGCAAGCTCTTCGTGGCCTACAAACGCGGCGCGCTCGAACAGATTGATCTGGATTCCATGAAATCCGATGCCCTCGAAGACTTGCGCGCGCGCGGCATGCGCGGTTCCACGCAGCGCCTGATTTTCAACCCCCAAACACGGCAGATTTACACAACCTTCTGGCGCGCGCAGGACAACGGCGCCGTGGCCGTGTTCAACACCGCGCCTCTGTCTCTGGACCGCATCGTGTCCGAGCCTCATTGCCCGGCCATCAGCCTGCAACTCGACCCGCTCACGAGCCAGCTCATCGTGTTGTGCGAATCCGGCCGCCGCCTGGTCTGGTTCGACACGCGCGACTGGCGCAAAACCGGCGAAGTGCGATTCCCAATTCTTACCCAGCCGCACACCGCGCGCCTGGACGCCAGCCGCCGCCGGATCTTCGTGTGTTCCGGCGCCATGTCGCACTTCCTTTATGAAGTCCACGCGGATAAGCGCCGCATCCTGCGCCGCGCGAACATCGGGTTCGTGACCCTGGGCATGGACATTGACACCCGGACGCAGCGCGCATACCTGGCCAAACCCTATCACAACAAAGTGCTGATCGTGGACCTCGCCGCCATGCGCACGGCAGGATCCCTGGACACGGAGCCGGGGCCTCGCGATCTGGAAATTGACTCCGGGCGAAGCCGTTTGTATGTTGGCAATTACATCGCAGGCACGGTGCAGGAATTTGATCTCGAGCAGGGCCGTGCCGTGCGCGCCTGGCCCCTGGCCAAGCAGGTGCGCGGCGTGTGCCGCAGCGCGGACCTCAACCGTCTGTTCGCGGCCACTGCGTGCGGCGTCGCCGAACTCAAGCAGGAACCCGCCATATCCCGTGCGGCGCGGGGGAACTGACCATGCTTCCCCACGATCTCCGGTTTCTATTCAGTGACTATTTCGACGAGCGGGGCCGCGCGCGGCCCGGTTGCTGCGCGCGCATAGAGGGGCACGCGCACACCAGCCACGCCGATGGATACAGCCCGGCTCGAGATTGCGTGCGCCGCGCCCTCGAGCTGGGCCTCGACACCCTGGCGTTCGCCGAACACATGCGCCGCGGCGCACCCTGGCGCGACGCCTATTTCGAGGAGGTCGAAGCTCTGCGCGACGAGTACAGGGGCCGCCTGCGCATCCTGTGCGGCATCGAGGTCACCGCCCTGCGCGGCCCGGACGCTCTGGACACGGATCCGGAGTCCCTGGAGCGCGCGGACTTTGTCGCCGGCTCGGTGCATGGACTCTGGGCCGCGGCGCAGGGCATGGGAATTGACCCGTTTCACAGGCCGGGCGCGCACGAGGCTCTGGACGGCGAATCGGAACTGCTTCGCTCCCTGGCCGTTGATCCCCGCGTGCATGTTATCGGCCATCCCTTTGGCGCATACTACGAGCGGCACGGCTGTCCGCCTGCGCATGCAGTTTTGGAAATCGCGCGCCTGGCCGCGGATAACGGCAAGGCTATTGAAATCAATGTTCGCCACATGGATGCCGGCTGGTTCGCGCGCTGCCTGGCGCAGGCCGGGCCGGGCGTGCTGTTCTGGCCCGCGTCGGACGCGCATCTGGCCCGGCATGTAGGCCGGGCCGCGTCCGTGTTGTTCCCGGACGACGCGGCTTGAGAGGAGAAGCAAGGACACCGCGAAGACGCGGAGAGAGGCAGAAGGCACTGACACGGAGAACTCGGAGGCGCGGAGAACACGGAGAAGAAATTCAATGGTTTTCTCGGCGCTTACACGGTGTCCTGCCGCATTTGTGCCGCTTCGTCTCTTTGTTCCGCACGCGATTAGTTCTTTTCAAAATGCGCCGGGGCAACTATAACTGATTCATGGGATGTTCCCGACGGCGCATGCGGCGCGCCCTATAAACAATGCGCGTTACACAAATTCCGCCGCAGTAACTTTCAGCCCAGGAACAGCGTGGTGACTCAAAAGCCAAAGGGCTGTTGAATTGATTGTGAAGCAGAAAACAGGAAACCAGGGCCAGGGCGGCAACAAGCCCGGGACAGGAAAAAGAATTGTGCACGCTTTGGCGTCGCTGGCTGCGGCCGTGTGCCTGTGCGCGGCCGTGCTGTGGCTGAATCCCGCGCCGGGAGCGGGGCGCGACCCGTGCCCCCCGCAAATGGCTTATCTGCCCCCCGGCTCCTATCCCCTTGGAACGGCCCCGGACAAGGCCGGGTATTTGCTGAAAATCTGCAAGGACGCCATCGGCAACTGCAGCGAGCACTGGTTTGAGCCGGAGATGCATTACTACGCGCAGGCCAGGCTGTCCGCAACATGCATTGACAGGTTCGAGTATCCCAATGAGCCGGGCGTGCGGCCCGCCACGGGAATGGACCTTGCGGCCGCAGACCGAACATGCCGCGCACAGGGCAAGGTTCTGTGTTCGGATGTGGAGTGGGAGGCCGCATGCACGGGCGGCTCACGGCGCGCATGGCCTTACGGCGGCGCATACCAG
>JAGUYV010000201.1 GCA_020061125.1 bacterium
GAACCCGCGGCGCCCGAGCCTGCGTCCGCCGCGCCTCCCGCTCCCGAACCCGAACCGCAGCCCATGCCTGCGCCCACGCACAGGCTCGAACCCCACAGGGACGAACCGCCACCGCTTCAGGAACCCCTGCGCGCCATGGAACGCCCCGCCGCGGTTCCGGGCAGCGCTTATCTTAAAAAAATCGCCGCCATCAGCGAAAAGCAGATGATGATCGTCAACGCCATGGCTCTGGAACTCATGCAGAGCGTGGACCGCATCCGCGTCGAGGCCCGCCAGGAAATTGACAAAATGCACCGCGATATGCTCCAGACCATGGCCACCATGCAGCAATCCTTCGGCGAAATGAGCCGTGAGGAAAAGAAACTGCTCGCCGACATCCAGAACCGGCTCTCCGATGTGCGCGAGCGCGTGGCCCGCGTGGAGAAATCCGGCGATCGCGCCGTGCAGCTCGTGGAAGTCGAAGCCCAGCTCAAAACCGTGTCCCGCAAACTCGAGCAGCGCGAAAAGCTCATCCAGGAATACAAGAACTCCTTCGAAGTGCTACGCCGGGAAAACACCGAACTGCGCGCCTTCAAGAGCCGCCATGTGGACTCCGCCGAAGAGCGCGTGCGCGAGGTCAAGGGCCTCAAGAAAACCTCCTTCATCAAGCGCGTGCTGGGCCAGAAACCCTGACCCGCCGCGCCGCAGAGACGAGGGCGCATGCCCGACCGCAGCGCCGGACACCGCAAAATCATCAAAATAAAGAACGGCGTGCGCGAACCCCTGCGCGACCCTATCGCCGCCGAAGCCGCCGTCACCATCTTCGTGAATCAGCAGGAAGTGATCACGCTGTTGTGCACCCCGGCGGATATGGAGCCTCTGGCCGTGGGTTACCTGTTCTCCGAAGGCATCGTCAAATCCGCGGATGACATTAAATCCATGGCGCACGACCCAGCGGGCGGGGTTGTGAATGTGGAACTGACCGGAGATCTGCCCGTCGAGGCCGAAGTGTTCGAGCACCGCGCGCTCACAACAGGCTGCGGCCGTGGCAGCATGTTCTATACGCTTCAGGATCGCGCCGGGCTGGTCCGGATCAAGTCCAGATTCAAAATTCCCGCGGCTAAACTGTCCGCATACATGAGCGAGTTGCAGCGGCGCTCGGACCTGTTTTTAACCACGGGGGGAGCGCACAGCGCCGCGCTTGCGAACCAGGGGGGCATTGCGTACTTGGGCGAGGATGTGGGAAGGCACAACGCCGTGGACAAGATCATCGGCCGCGCCGTGCTGGACCGCCGCGCCCTCGACGGCATGGTCCTTCTCACCTCGGGCCGCGTGTCTTCGGAAATCCTCGTCAAAA
The DNA here is from genome assembly GCA_020061125.1 of bacterium. Lineage (GTDB taxonomy): Bacteria > UBP15 > UBA6099 > UBA6099 > DSWB01 > DSWB01. The sequence goes on from JAGUYV010000201.1 coordinate 1,337, forward strand.
CCGTGCGCGCGCGCATCCCGGTGCTGGTGTCGCGCTCCGCGCCCACGCTGTTGTCCGTGCGCTACGCGCAGCGCCTGGGCGTCACCCTCGTTGGCTTCGCGCGCGGCAGCCGCATGAATGTCTACGCCAATCCGCACAGAATTACGGATTGACCGGTTTCCCCGCCGCAATCCCTTCACACGCGCTCCGGTTTTCCTTACAATATGAAAAGCTTTTTTGCCGCGTCCCAAAGCCTCGCGCGCATGCGCCGGCGCCGGCCGGAACCAGCTTGAAAGGAATATCCGCATGGATTCCAACTTCATTACCGCCCTCATCATGGGATGCTGCGCCACGATTTCCATGAACCTCGGCAAGGGCATCCAGAAGATGAAAGTCGTGGTGTGGAAAACCTGGCCCAGGGTTCTGGCACCGGAGAACCGCAACAACTTCCTCATCTGGTGCGTTGGCATGATGATGACAGCGGGCGCGGGCATCCTGTTTACCGAAGCTCTTAACAAGACTGACAAGTCGTCCATCATTGCGTCGCTGAACGGCATCGGCCTCATCGCCCTGGCGTTCTTTTCCATGTCCGTGCTCAAGGAAAAAGTCGGTGGCCGCGAATGGGGCGCCATCGGGCTGATCATCATCGGCACGGCCGTGGTGCAGTATTTCAACGCCCCGAACGCACTGGGGCAGGATTACGAGCCTTCGTCTCTGATCGTAACCCTTGGCGTGAGCATCGGCGTGTTCGCGGTCATGGTCATCGGCACGCGAATCCTGAACAAAGGCAGGGCGTTCGTGTTCGCGGCCATCGCCGGCACTTTCCTCGGTCTCATGGTGATTCTGTTCGACATCGCGGGCGTGGTGGGCGGTGACGGCATGGGCAAGTATCTGAACTTCTACTGGCTCACCGGCTTTATGTGCGGCAACGGCGCGTTCGTGTTCACGAACATGGCCTTTTTCTCGGGCAGCGCCACCATGGTGGTTCCCACGGTGAATTCGTTTATGATCATCATGCCCATGCTGTTCGAGTATCTGATTTTCGGAGTCAGCCTACGCCCGATCCAGTACGCGGGCGCGGCCGTGATTGTGGCCGGGGTCGTGATTCTCACCACCGGCGCCGGACACCTGGTTGATGATGGGGATGCCAAATCCGGACACGCATGATCATTATGCATTTTTATTGACATAAAGGAGCACAAGCAATGAAACCCAGTGAATCCGCACACCGCCTGGCCGAAATGATCAACAAGGCCATCGCCGACGGAAAAGTCACCAATCTCGAATATGACAGAATCATGATGCTCGCCGACGAGGACGGGCACCACGACGCACAGGAGAAGAACCTCCTGGCGCACCTTCAGGAACTCATTGCCTCCGGCACCGTGAAGCGCGTGGCGGAATAACGGCCGCTGCCGCGCCGCCGCGTTTTCTGGTATGATTTCCCGCAGGAGCCACGACATCTGAAACCCCTGGCGGCGGCATGTCCTTGAACGGCGCAACAGTCTTGAGCATCGCCCACGCGTCCTCGCCGCAGCGCGCGGACACCGGCGATTATGTATACCGCGTGCTCCAGCCCGACGCGGCCATGGGCGCGCTGCCCGGCGTGCAGACCGTGAGTTTCACCACTGTCTGCACGGACAGGGATCGGCTCATGCGCGAAGCGGATGCGCTCGTGCTGCAGATGATCGGAGACCCGGATCTTCTGCCCGTGATTCGAGAACGCACGCGCGCGCGCCGCCTCACCATCTTCGAGGTCTCCGACAACTTTCTCGCATTCCAGCCCGGCAACCCCGCGGCCGGATTCTACGCGGATCCGGCCAATCGCGCGTGCATCATGCAGCTCGCTTCCCTGTGCCATGCCGTGCAGTTCACCATGCCCGAGCTGGAGCGCCGCTTCGCGTTTCTGAACCCGCGCCGCGCGGTGTTCATGAATCAGATCTCGGCTCTTGGCGGCGCGGCGCGACCCGAGCGGGACACCGTGACCATGGGCTGGGGCGGCTCTCTGGGGCATTACGACGACATTCGCGCCATGGCTCCGTACCTCATTGCATTTCTGAAAAGCAACCCTTGCGCGCGCCTCGCAATCATGGCCGACAGAAAAATCACGGATCTGTTCAAGGACGCGCCCCGCGCGCGCAAGTCTTACACGCGGCCCGGCTCTCTCGACGATTACTACGCTTTCCTGGACACCCTGGACATCGGCCTCGCGCCCATGATCGCCACCGACGACTTCAACGCCTGCCGCTCGGATGTGAAGTTTGTGGAATATGCGGCGCGCGGCGTGGTTCCTGTGTGCGGCAGCGCTCCGCCCTACGCGCATACCGTGAGGCACGGGCGCACCGGATTTCTGTTCGGCAATTTCGATGAAATGCGAGGCATTCTCGAAACCCTGTGCGCTGATCCGCAACTTCTCCGCCGCGTGCGCCACGATGCGTTTCAGTTTGTGAGCGCCGAACGCACCGCCACCGCGGACGCCCTGCGCCGCGAGGAATTTTACAGGCAAATCATCCGTGAACTGGATTTGTGCAGCGGATCGGAACTGCACGCGCTCGATCAGATCCCCGCGGCCACGAAATCGCCGCACGGGAATCACTGGTCCGTCGGGTTCGGCCCCGTGGAGCAGCTTCTTCACGACGGGCTTGCGGCGCAGTTCTTGAACAAGGATCCGAAAACCGCCGCGGCGCTGTTCGATCGCGCGTGCAACTTGGCGCCGGGTTTTTATCCAGCGCGCCTGTATAGCGCCAACCTGCTTGCGGAAACCGACCCGGAGCAGGCGCTGCGACATCTGGAACATGCCATGTGCGCGGACCCCGCGGCGCTGGCCGCGCCGCTTC
>JAGUYV010000190.1 GCA_020061125.1 bacterium
CCCCTGCCGCCGGGAATCTATGAAACGCGCGCGCCGGGCGCGGATGCGGTTCTGGCCCTGTTCGCGATCAACGCGGACCCAGCCGAGGGGCGACTGGCGCGCATGGCCCCGGCAAGGCTCGGAAAAAAATTCGCGGGATACCGCATCACCCGCGTTGACGCCGGCCGGTTCTTCCCGCGAGAGCGCGTGGCGCGCTGGGCGTTCAACAAGGAGTATTCGTACCTGTGGATTCCGCTGGCCCTGGGCGCGCTGGCGTTTCTGGCGCTCGACACCCTGGTGTCCAATAGAAGCTGATCCGGCGCATTCCGCGCGCGCCCGGATTTTTTGGTCAAATCGTTGAAATCATCCGGGATTCCATATAATATATTTTGTCTGTGAGGGCTTGCGCGTGTGCGCGGCCGGATAATTACATTCAGGAATGGTGGAACAGCAATGCCGAACATCAAATCCGCAAAGAAGCGGCTCAAACAGAACGAGAAGCGCCGCATGCGCAATAAATCGTACAAGTCGTCTATGCGCACGGAACTCAAGAAAGCCGAGCAGGCCCTGGAAGGCGGAGACAAGGAACAGGCCAAAGCCCAGGTTCTGGCCGCGTGCCGCAAGCTGGACAAGGTGGCCCAGAAGGGCGTTATCCATGTGAATCAGGCGAGCCGCGGCAAGTCGCGTCTCATGAGCAAGCTGAATAAGATTTCCTGACGAAACGCCATACGCAAGAAATTCCGGGCGGGTCTTCAAAGACCCGCTTTTTGCGTTTGATTGAAAAAATGCGGAAAGTTCGAATCAGGGGTGTGTTGAAAAATCCATTCATCTCGCGAATATGCGGTGAAATTATTCCCAGCCTTGCGCCAACACGAGCCAGCTTCTTGATTGGTGAAAGTTTTAAATCATTATTCCTTGGCGAAAGGAAACCACACAACGGATTCGCAGCCAGTGTTCTATCGCCACAAAACCGCCGCGCACAAAGCGCAGAAGCAGCAAAAACGGGGACTGGGAACGCGGCGCTTTTCCGCGCGCCTGTCCCCTGCTTTTGCGGCCGCCGGGTTTTTCAACAGCCCCATCAGAGGAATTTTTCTATGGTCACGATCTGGCCGGGGCGGAACAGCGACACTTCCATGTTGAAGCCGCTGATGAGCGCGGTGTCCCCGGGAGCGTCATTGGGGGCGAGCGCAGCGCGCGCGTGAATCGAGTGCAGGCCGCCGTACCACCAGCGCGGATCGCACAGATACACATGGTCGCCGGGCCGGGCGTTCATGGCCTTGAGTGCGGACTCGGGCAGCAGGACCGCGCCCGCGCCGTCTTCCTCGCCGCCCGCCGGAACCGCATCCCACGCCTGCACCGCGAGGCGCACGATTTTCCCGGGTTCGGGGTTGGGTTCCGAGCCTTTGTAGATTTTCATGGCCGCGCGTTCCGGTCCGATGACCAGGCCCGCGAGTTTTTCGCGCGGGGGCTTTTTGGTGACAAGTGTTACGATAATGCCGATGCCCGCGGCGCACGCCAGGCCATAAAATGCGCGCGTGTAAATGTACGCGTTGCCGAATCCCGGGGTGAACGGCTCCCCGTGCGAGAACGGCACGATGAGCTGGGGATAGAACATGCCTGCGATCATGGCGAGGCCTCCGCCAATGAGCGCGGCCATGGCGCCGGGCGCGTTGAACCGCTTCCAGCAGATGGCCAGGAGCAGGGCCGCGGCCATGGGTGGGGTGATGGTGGCCGTGAAGATCCCGTGCGCCACATAAATGGATTCGAAGCGCGCGAACAGAGGCACCAGAACCACTCCCAGGAGCGTGGCGGCCACGGACACCCAGCGGGCCACCGCAAGGTAATAGCTGTCTTTGCGGCCTGGCGCGAGGTACGGCTGCACCACATCATTCACCGTGATGGCGGCCACCGCGTTGATCAGCGTGTCCACGGTGCTCATGAGCGCGGCGGTGAGCGCGGCCAGAATCAGCCCGAACACCCCGGGCCTGCAGATGAAGTACGCCGTGTTCATGAAAATGTTCTGCGGGTTGACGTCCGGGGGCAGTAGCCCTTTGTTCACCATGGCCGTGCCGAGCCAGCCCGTGCTGTCAATGGCGAACATGGCCAGGGGGCACAGCACCATGATAACCATCAGCATGGTCAGCCGCGCGTCTTTGACCGAGCGCACCGCCAGGAATCGCATGATGATGCCCTGGTTCATGAACCAGAACACGGCGCTGTTGGCCATGCCGTCCTGCCAGAACACGCCCACGAACGAGAACGATGCGTCATTGTTGTATTCGGCCAGAGCGTATTTGTGGCCAGCGGGCACATGGGACCAGAATTCCCCGAATCCGCCAAGATAAAAAATGCCCGCGACAAAGATGGTCACTCCGGCGATCAGCAACAGGATCCCCTGCAGCAGGTCGGTCATGATCACCGATGTCTGCCCGCCCGCCGTTATATATACGGCGCAGATTACCGCCACCACCAGGACAATGTAGATGATGTCAATCTTTAAAATCGGTTGCATCACCACGCCCATGGTGTAGAAGTTGATACCGATGTAACCCGTCAGGTACAAGAGCATGAACACAGTGAGCGCCATGCGTGTTGCCGGGCTGAATCGTTTCTCGAAATATTCGGGCACGGATTTGATTTTTGAATAATAAATGATCGGGATCCACCCGAACATCATCAGCGGCAGCCACATCCAGTCGTTCATATACGACATGCTCGAAGAAAAACCGTACTTGAAGGCATTCTCCGAGTATTTCACAAAACTGTAAGAACCCACCAGGGTCGCGATGCACGAGAACGCGATCAGCCACCACGCGAACCGTTTGCCGCCGAAGAAGAAGTCCGTGGATGTCTTTACGAATTTGCCGTAGTACGCGCCAAAGCCGAGTATGCCTATGAAGTAGGCGATAAGAATGATCCAGTCTATGGGTTGAATGTGGACCATGAATAAACCTCAAACAAAAGGCGCTCTGAACATGAACCAGGCGTATGTGCCCGCGTAGGCCAGATAGCAGGCCAGGAGCAGGACGAAGGCCCTGGCGTCGAAACGGCCCAGGCAAATTACGCATGCGGCCAGGCCCGCGGCGAACGGGATGATCCCGATGCCGAACATGTACGCAAACACGAACCACGGGGGCCGGATGCGTTGCGCGCCCTGCTGCACCAGAACAATGCGCTTGAGCGTGCGTTGATAATTTTGTTCCCGCGTTAGCAGTGCGTCGCGCGCGGGCGCGGAGAGCCGCGCCAGGGCCGCGTCGCTCATGTCCAGCGAATTCTCGATGCCCGCCAGGGTTTCTATGGCTGCAGCCGAGGGAAGCACCCCGCGCGCGGTCTCAAGTTTCAGAAGCGCGGGCAGGGCGCCCGCGCCGGCTGCCGACAATTCCCGCGCCGCGGCAGGGTCTCCGTCCTGTACCGCCATGGCAAGGGCGTCAAGCCGCTTGAGCCCGGCGGCGGACAATGACTCAAGATTCTTGAGCGATTCCAGTTTGGCGGCGCGCGCTTTGGAAAGCTCGATTTCGCTCTTGATCAAATCCTTGTGCTTCGCGTCCGCGTAGGCTTCCGTGAATTCGGCGAAGGCGCGGGATTTTTGCTGGCTGCAGATTTTTTTGTCTGGATCCGCCGGGGACGCCGTGCAGGCGATGTCGAAGCGGTAAATGCGTTCGAGGAGAATTTCGGGAGCGTGCGCGGCGTGCGCGGATCGCGCGCACAAAACCGCACAGGCGAGGAGCGCTGTGAACAAGAATCGGGCCGTGCGGTTCATGCGGCTATTTTATACCCGGATGGGGCGGGGGTTCAATCCTGTTGGGATTTTCCGCTTCCGGCTCGCCGGGCGGGCGCGTGGCCCAGCGGCGGTGCCACCAGAAATATTCGGTGGGATGCGCGCGCGCAAAATCCTCGATGGCTTTGGCGCAGCGCTGCGTGGTTTCGAGGATATCGGCTTCTTGATCGTCCGTGCGGCTGGGGACAATCGGCTCCTGCACATGCAGCGTGATGGTTCCGTCAGGATTGCGGGCCGGGAAACTGGGGATGATTTTCACGCCCGCGGCGCGCGCGATTTCCGCGGGGCCGCGCACGGTCGAGGCCTGGACGCCGAAGAAGTCCACGAACACGCCGCCGCGCGTGGCGTTCTGGTCCGCGAGCAGGCCCAGCAGCTTGTTCTGCGCGAGCTGCCTGTAGCATTCCTCTTTGATGCCGCGCGTTTTGAAGATGTACTCGTTGCCCCACTTGGTGCGCGTTTCCATGAGCAGCTTGGTGAACACCGCGTCGCGCTGCGCCTTGACGATTACCGCCAGGGGATAGTGGTAGATGCCCAGGCGCGCGCCCACAAGCTCCCACGACCCGAAGTGCGCGCCCAGAGACACGATGCCCCGGCCTTCCTCGAACGCCGTTCGCGTGTGCCATTGCGGATCGTAAAAGGTGACTTTGTTTTCCACCCACTTGTCGCTTTTGTGGGGCAGCATCAGATATTCGGCAAGGTTGCGCCCGTAGTTTACATAAGTGTCGTAAAGGATCCGCTCGATTTCGTCCGGGGATTTGTCTTTGCCGAACGCGATTTCGAGGTGGCGTCGCGCGAGTTTGCGGAATTTCGGGGCTTTGCGGTAGGCGAGCAGGCTGATGCGGACGCCCGTGGCGTAGGCCCACTTTTCGGGCATCCACGCAAACGCGCGGCCCAGGATTCCGAGAACCACGCGAATCATGTAGTACTGCATCCTTTTCTTGAAGGGGAAACCGCGGTTGTCCGAACGGCGCTGGGGTTCGGCCGTGGGGTCTGCTGTGGAGCGGGTCACATGTCTTTCTCCTGTTGTCTTCTAATGTCAACCCATCGGTTGAGTTTGACATTGTCGCCGCGCAGCGAGCGCGGGGGCACGCAGGTCATGCGGAACTTGTACATGTCGAGCATGTAGTTCTTGTAGATGTCCGGCGAGTATTCCTTCATGGACGCGACGATGGCATTCTGCACCTGATCCTGATCCCCGGCGTCCGATTCGTAGAACAGTTCCATGATCTGGTAGCGGCCTTCCCAGTAGGCTTTGAGCTGGAAATCCTCGGTGACCTGCGGGACATGGCCCAGGAGTTCGTCGAAGGCTTTCACGGGCAGGAAGTCCATGGAGCCGATGGTGGCTTTTTCGTCCCTGCGCCCGGCGATTTCCATGATGCGCGCCGTGGGCAGGCCGCATTTGCAGCGCTCGGTGGTCATGCGCCCCAGGTCGCCGATGTTGTAGCGGATCAGGGGCATGCACTCGCGGTTCAGGGTGGTGAGCAGAATTTCTCCGATCCCGTTTTCGTCCGGGTCCTTGATCTCGACGATCTGGTCCATCTCGTTGAGGTGATACCCGTTCTGGTGGATGCATTCGCCGCCCGCGCCCCCGCAGTATTCCGTGCCGCCGTAGCCCATGTACACCTTGCAGCCCCACACCTCCTGCATGTATTCGCGCAACCGCTCCGGCAGCGGTTCGGAACTGCACAGCACCGCTTTCATGGGGATGCGCTTGTTGGCGTCCGCCATTTCCGTGAGCCGCACCAGCAGGGACGGGTATCCCATCAGCACATTGATTTTGTAAAATTCGAGGCGGTCGTAAATCTCCGCGGGCGCCACCTTGCTGGCGGGCAGGCAGAACGCCTCGAATTTCTCGCACGCCTTCTGGTGCAGCACGCCCGGAACCCAGAAGCTGAAGTTGTAGGAATTCACGAACCGGTCCGCGGGCGTGAGGCCGTAGAGCGTGAACGACAGGGCGATGTGGCTCGTGGCCCGGTTCACTTCCCCGTTGGTGAAGAAAATCTTCTTGTTGCGGCCCTTGGTGCCCGTGGTCTCGAAGGCGATTTGCGGCGGGCAGCACACGAAGTCGTACGGCCGCTCCACCACGGCTTTGTTCGGCGTCTCGATGGCGGCCAGGTCTTCGATGCCGCGCACCTTGAGCGGGTCTATGCCGTGCTCCGCGAACTGCTCTCTGTAGTACGCGGATTTCTCCGCGCAGTAGCGCACCTGCCGGATCAGGTTGTCGCGCTGCGTTTTCAGCAACACCGAGCGCGGGATGAGCCGGGACACCGCGGAGATCTGCTCCGGCCCGGCCTTGTGCCGCAGGTATTTCTTCAAATTCTTTTTGATCGTTTTCACAAACCGCACCGTCCGGCAGGAAAAAGATGAAAGATCCGATATATACAACATCCGGAAAAACAGGCATGCGCGTGCATGTTTGCGGAAATTTCGGACTGCCGCCCGGTTTGCATTTGCGCCCCGTGTTTTTTACACTTAAAGCCAATCCGCCGTGGTGCGGAATGCCAGCGAAAGGCGGTTTCCCCGGCCATGGAGTGCAAGCAGGACAAGAACAAAAAGAACTGCGGCTGCACCTACAGCTCGTGCAGCAAGCAGGGCATCTGCTGCGAGTGCATCATGTACCACAAAAAAATGAACGAGCTGCCCGGATGCCTGTTCCCGCCCGCGGCCGAGCGCACCTACGACCGCTCCGTGCGCAAGTTCATCGAGGCGGTCACCGCCAATGGATACAGGCTGGGCTGACCCCGCGCCCGGACCCGGAATCGTGAGCCGCTCATGCCGCTGATCAGCGTTGTGATCCCCAACTGGAACGGCGCCGCGTTCCTGCCCGCGTGCCTCGACGCCCTGCGCGCGCAAACCTTCCGCGACTTCGAAACCGTGCTCGTGGACAACGGCTCCGCCGACGAGTCCGTGTCCCTGGTGCGCCGGAAATATCCCGAAGTAACCGTGATTGAACTGCCGCGGAACCGAGGCTTTTCCGCGGCCGTGAACCAGGGCATACAAAACAGCGACGGGGACATCGTCGCCCTGCTGAACAACGACACCCAGGCGGACCCGCGCTGGCTGGAGCGCGCCGCGGACTGCATGGCGCGGCATCCGCGCGCGGGC
>JAGUYV010000020.1 GCA_020061125.1 bacterium
GGCCCGGCCCTGGCCAACGCCGACCTCGGAGGCGGCTCCCGCACCCTATACGAGGAATTGAACCTGCGCAAAGTGCGCTCGGGCATCGTGTTCAACCCCATCAGCCGCGGCGCGCGCGACTGGCTGCGCCCCAGCCGGTTCGAAACCGCTCAATACGCCATGTGCCTCAAAGCCCGCCTGGATTTCGGCATCTTCGACCGCAGCGTCATGCGCCGCGCCGTGCATTACATCCAGGACTGCCGCCGCCTCCCGCGCCTGTTCATGGTCTTCCTTCCCGGCCTCGATGGACACACTCACCGGCACGGGACGCGCGCACAGCACGGCTATGTCAAAACCGTGCTCGACCCGCTCTTCGGCAGACTCCTTGACGCCCTGCGCGAACACGACCCCGCGCGCTCCGATCTCCTCAACCATTACTCGTTCGTGCTCACTTCCGGCCATGGCGCCGCTGCCTGCCGGCAGGATACGCAGCACGCCGTGAACAACGAACTCGTAGCCGGCATCCTGCGCGATAACGGGCGTATCCCTCATTACTTCGCCACTTCAGAGCGGCTCAAATCCGTGGATTCCATCCTTCTGAACCATGGCGGCAGCATGCACATAGCCGTTAAAAACGGGGAAACACGCCACTGGTACGATCCGCCCCGTCTGCGACAGGATCTTTTCGCGCTTGGCGCCGCCCTTTTCGATGCATCTCACACATCCCGCAGCGGCGTCCACCCCGATTGGCTCGATCTGATTCTTGTTAAGGACGCGGAAAGTAAAACATATCTTGTGCTTAAAGAACATAAGGTTTACAGCGCTGACAAGTTTTTTTCAGCAAATCAGCACCGCAACGATTATCCCGCTGCCGCTGCGCGCGCTCATGGCCACTTCGCTCAACGGAGCGCGGACCTGATCCTTTTGTCCAACTATGGCCAGGGATTCCACTTCACTGACGGCGAACCTCTGGCCGCGGCGCATGGCGGCCTGTCTTCTTTGGATTCTCTTGCAACACTGTCGTTCGCGGGAAAGCGAGTGAATGCAACATCCATCCCGGAGGCATGCATCACGCAATCGGCGCCAACGATCGCCAGCCTGTTTGATACTCCCATGCCAACGGCACAAGATGATCCCTTCCCCATCATCACCAAGACTTCGTTTTCAAATCTCTTTTCTAATGGTTTAACGGATTAATGACGGGTCAGTACAGGTGCTTTCTTCAAGTTCAACTACCCTCTGCGCCCGTTGCATGCGCTCGAAGATCAAAATTATTTATCAACAATAGTCGTAATTGCATTCATCGTTTTCGAGTATTAATTTCACATCGCATGCAATACCTATATGCTCATATATTTAACTTTTTCATGTTTCACACTGACCGGTCTTGGTTTTTATTTCCATATACTGGTGATATCTTCTGTGCGGTTCATCTGAATATTGGCCTTGCCATAATAGCGTTGACTATGAATTTTCCATTTTCCATTGTGTTCCGGAACGCACTGTCCAGGAATCCAATCACTGTTTGATTTTCCTGGACAGTACATATCAGTATTCCATAGACAAGGACATTCATGAGAAATATGAAGGATAGAGAAAAAATCACGCCTGTCCTCTTGATGTCAGATTGTCCAACCCTGATTGACCACATTGTGAGAAGCAAATGGAAGGCGAGCGAAAACCCCATCAAAGAAAGGAATATTTTATCGTAGGGTGATTTTGACACATGGTATAAAAGAGTGAAACAGATTGCGTACAGCGGAAAGAAGTATGGCGCCAGCAGTATTAAAAAGTTTTCCTTTGTGTATGTGACAAATCCTCCGGCGTTCTGCGATGCGTAAAATTCCTCGACTCTTGCACCGAACAACATAGCCCATAATGCGTGTGCCAGCTCATGTCCAAATATATGGAAGATGATATATTTTCGAAATAAAAAGTGGAGGGGAAAATAGATCGCAAAGCCAGCGGAAAGATAAATGATACTTCCCTGTGAAAATGCGTTCATCGGTTTGAACAGCTCTATAAAGGCTTGTACGCACCCGATAGATGCAAACATGAGAAAGAATGCAATTAATAGCTTAATAACACGCTTGATCAAGTGTCATTTACCAAACTTTTCAACGGTTTCGAACAGATGTTCAGGCGCATTTTTACGGAATTTCTTCTCCAGAATATATGTTTATTATTTACACCTTCGGTATCATTGTTTGCCATTTTAAGCAATATTCGACTCATCAATGGATATGAATATGATTACGATAGTGTTTCTCACCCTCTCATGAGGTGCGCTGCTGTGAAAACCAGGCTGTGGCAATTCCATTGTGAGTAAAAAAACGCCCTCCCATATCTAAAAATGGCGAATATCTGGCTGTCATGTTAGCTTGCATTGCCGTCAAATCGAACATGTGGATTATTCAATCTATCTTATATTGTTTGATTTTTACCTTCTTTCTGGTGGACAACACCATGGTTTAGATTGTCAAATTGAATTGGGCTTTTGTACGCTCAACAGGATATATCACTTCTGTAGAATTCATCGCTGCAATAATTGGATTAGACACAAATGTCATGTTAAATTATCGAACACCGCCCGACAGTGTCTGTGCTTCCTCTTCAGAAAATATGGAATTCAAATCAAGCAGAATAATAAGCCTGTCACGGACTTCAGCCACTCCCTTGATAAATTGGCTTCCAACGGTTGATCTGGAAATTTGCGGCATGTGTCCAATCTCATTGTCCAGCAACTGAAAGACCTCAAAAACGCGATCTACAATCAGGCCCACGGAAAACGCCTCAAGCTCCACGAGTACGATTCTTGTTTCCTTGGTAGGCTCGGCGGCGGCCATTCCAAAGCGCTTGCGCAGGTCCACGATGGGAATGATCTCGTTTCGCAGATTTATGACGCCTTCAATGAAATCCGGGTATTTCGGAATTGCAGTGATATCAGAAAGCCGCTCAACTCCTTTGATTTTCATGACATCTAGTGCAAATACCTCTTTTCCAAGTGCAAAACTGACATACTGGTTAATCGCGGTCGAGGCTATTTTCTTCCCCATGATGCTTTATTTGCTCCCTTGACTAATAAAACGCACGAAACGCACGCCATCAGTTGCGGATACCAGAAACGAAACACAAATCTCCAATATTATAAGGGATATTTGATATTTCTGGCAGTTCATCAGTTCTGGCATAGTCCTGTAGGCGGAGTCATGAGACTGCGGCCAAAAGTGGCCTTGAGAAGCACGAAGTCCGTGATGTCAACGACCGTGTCTCCATTGATGTCTATGTCGCTGTTGTACCCTGTCTGTCCACTGCTCAACCCATAGGACCCTCGCATAATCAGAAAATCCTTGATGTCTATCAGTCCATCGCAATTGGCGTCGCCAGCGGTTGGACCCGCGCCCAGTGCAGGCACGGTGATGGACGCAAATCCCGTCCCGATGGAAACCCCTGTTTTGACACGAAAATATCCATGGCCATTTTCAACGAATTCGTCATCGTATGCGAAGGGAGCGGTATCAGGAATCACCAGGCGAACGCTGAAAAGCTCACCGGATTGGGCATTTTCGTAAACTATCTTGAAATCGCCGCTGCTGTCCGTGATGCCGGAGGAGACCACGGCGTTTGTCAAATCCAGCAACTGGACACTCATGCCGGTCACAGGGGTTTTGGGGTACCCATTGACCGTTGGACCGGCTGAAGTGTCATAGGCAAGGACCCTGCCCTGCACGCCTGTAGAACCATAGACCGCGATTCCGTTCGAGGACGGTTCACTCTCCAGGCCGTCCGCGTCAAGGGCTGTCACATAGTAATAGTAGGTAACGCCGTTTGTGAGGCCCGAATCAATGTAAGTGCGGATGGTGACGGTGGCGGCGTTGATTTGCTCAAATCCGGAGACGCTGTCCGTGCTGCGGAATACATTGTAACCTTCAAGGTCCTGCAGGGGTGAGCCGTCGGAATTTGTGGTGGGAGCGGACCAGCTCAAGGACGCGCCCGAGTCCAGGGAGACCACGGCAAGCCCTGTGGGCGGCGCCGGGGGCAGGCTGCCGGAATCGTTCGGAGTCACTGCGGTTTCCGCGGAGTTGGCGCTTTCGTTGGGCGGCACGGCCGTGTCCAGCGCGGTAACAACATAGTAATATGTCGTTCCGTTGGTCACCGTTGTATCGGCGTAAGTGGCCTGGGTGACTATTGAGGAGTTGATGAGCGAATAATTGCCGCCCGTGGTGACGCTGCGGTAAACATTGTACCCCTGCAAATCCGTGAGAACGGACTCGTCGGTGTTGACCAGAGGAGCGGTCCAGGTCAGGGTGACCTGGGAATCGCCGGGCGCGGCGAGCACATTGTCCGGAGGCATGGGCGTGGCGTCATCGGCGTTGCGCGGCGTGGCGGAAACCAGGTCGGAGAGCGGGCTTTCATTTCCGGCCTGATCCTGGGCGGTGACTGTGTAATAATATGTGGTTCCGCTGGTTATGGAAGTGTTGTCAACATATTGTGTGGCCGTTGCGGGGACAAGATCGCCCTTGACATCGTAGCTGTCAACAAATCCGTCGCCGTCGTTGTCCGCGCCGTCGAGCGCGTTCTGGGGGGTGGAGGGCGGCTGGCCCGGGACCAGGGAGCGGTACACATTGAACCCGGCGAGGTCGGTGAGCGCGGAGCCGTCGGCGTTGGCGGCTGGCGGGGTCCATGAAATCGTGACATATTCATCGCCCGGATCGCCGGTGATATCGCCCGCGAGCGCGGACACCGCGGACGGCGCCTGCGGCGCCAGGGTGTCGAAGGGCCGCGCCTCGCGCTCCAGGGTGTTGGTGTCCTCGTTGGGCGCCGCGGCGCTGTCCTCCGCGCGCACCACAAAGTAGTAGCGCGCGCCATTGGTCAATCCCGTAACGGTGTAGCTCGTGTTCTGTGTGGTGTATGTGGGCGACGAGTAATTCTGGAGGCCCGAATAGCTGGCCTGATAAATATTGTAGATCACAGGCGGAGAATTGTCCGTGGCCGTGCTCCAGGACAGGGACACAGTGTTGCCCTGCCCTGTGTCCAGGGCAGAGGCCAGGCCCGCGAATGCCGGGGCCGTGGTGTCCGCCGGGATGGCGGAACGCTCTACGGTGTTCGTTTCCTGGTTGCCGCTTGTGCTGGCGTCGGCCGCGCGCACCACGAAGTAATATGCGGTTCCATTGTTGAGTCCGGACACTGTGTAACTTGTGTTTGTAGTAGTGTATGACGCTGATGCGAATGTCTGCGCGCCCGATGTGGTGGCTTGATAAATGCTGTATGTGATGGGCGGCGAGTTGTCCGAAGCCGCGGCCCATGTCAGAAGAATTTCGCCCCCGGCGGCGGTGTCCGAGGCTGACGCCAGGCCCCCGAAAGATGGCTGCACAACATCGGTAGGCGTGATGATGAGCGGCGTGGAGTGGGTGGATGTGTTGCCGTAGCTGTCTTTGGCGCGCACCACGAAATAATAGGGCGTGTTATTGGTGAGGCCCGTGATTGTCGCACCCGTTGCGGTGGTGGTTGTGGACACCGCCACGAAACTCGGGGTTGCGTTCTGCGCGTAATAAATATTGTAGGTTATGGGCGTGCTGGGATCCGATGCGGCGGTCCAGGCCAACTCGACCTGCCCGCCCTGGGTGGTGTCCGTGGCCGAGGCCAAGCCACCGAATGCTGGCGCCTGGGTGTCGGATGGCACGAAAGTGAGGCGCGCTGTGTTGGAGTCGGAGTTCGCGGCCGCGGAGGCGTCAACGGCGCGCACTCCCACATAGTAGAGGTTTCCGTTCGAAAGGCCCGTGATGGTGGTTCCGGTGGCCGTGCCCGCGGCGGTTGCGGCCGGCGGTTTGGACCAGAACCCCGTGGGGCTGGTGGCGTAATAAATGTCGTAGTGGTCAATGCCGCTGTTGTCTGTTGCCGCAGTCCATGTGAGAACCCCTGCGCCGCTGGTCTGTGCATCGGCCAAGGTTTTGATGCCCGCGAATGTGGGCGCGGTGAGGTCGCTGGGCGCGGCGGAAAGCTCCACGGCGTTTGTGGCCGTGTTGGCGGTGGGCGAGGCGCTGTCGGACACGCCGATGCTGAAGGAGTAGGTTGCGCCGTTGGTGAGGCCCGTGACCTGGTAGGGCCTGTACTGGGTCGTGGCCACGGGCGCGCCCCAGTCAAAGGCGGCCGGGGGAATGCGCATATATATGGAATAAACAAGCGGAGTGCTTGGGTCGCTTGCCGGACTCCAGTTCAGCTCGATCACGCCGCCAAGCTGCTTGTCCGTGGCGGAGGTAATGCCCGCGAATGATGGCGCGGTCTGGTCCGTTGGCGTGGCCGAAAGCTCCACAACATTAGTGTCGGAAACGCCGCCGGCGTCGCGCGCGCGCACCACGATGTAGTACGGAACATTGTTCGCCATGCCCGTAAGCAGCGCGGAGGTCGCCGTGGTGGTCGTGGCCGGGCTGGCGAAATTCTGGCCGCCCGAAGTTGTGGACCGGAACACTTCATAGGAAATGGGCGTGGCCGGATCCGCGGCCGCAGCCCATGAGGCCGTCAGCGCTCCCGAGGTCATGGCATCCGTGAGGCCCGTGACGCCTCCGAACACAGGCGCAGTTCCATCGTTGGGTCTGGCGCTTTTCTGCACCGTGTTGGTTTCCTGAAGCCCGCCCGTGTCCTGCGCCCTGACCACAAAATAATACATCTGCCCGTCGGTCAGTCCGGTGGCGGTGTATGTCGTGGTGGCCACGGCCTGGTATGTCCACGAAGAGTAGTTCTGCCCGCCGGAAGAAGTGGCGGCGTAGATGTTGTAATAAATGGGCGAAGACACATCCGTTGCCGCAGTCCAGGAAAGCAGAATTTCGCCGGTGTTGCCCGTGGCCGTGGCCGACGCCAGCCCGCTGAACACCGGGGCCGCGCCGTCCGTTGGCTTGACCGCGCACTGGGCCGTGTTTGTGTCCTCGTTGGGAGGCGCGGCGCTGTCCTCCGCACGCACCACATAATAATATGTCGTGCCATTCGTGAGTCCGGACAACACAACCGCGGCAGTGGCTGAAAACTGGTAATCCCAACTCGCGAAATTCTGCGCACCCGAGGCTGCGGCCTGGTAAACATTGTAGTAAACGGGCGTTGTGTTGTCCGACGCCGCGGACCAGAACAGCTTCACCTGGCCGTCCGCGCCCAGGTCCGCGCACGAGGACACTCCGGAGAACACGGGGTCGAGCACATCCGTGGGCGTGGCTGAAAACGCGAGCGTGTTGGAGTCGTAATTGCCGCTGGCGTCAAAGGCGCGCACCCCAAAGGTGTATTGCGTTCCGTTGGTCAAACCGGATACATCATAGGATGTGGCCGTTGTGGTATACACCGCGGTGCTGAAGGAAACCGAAGCCCCGGCTTCCACGAAAATGGCATAGGTGACGCTGCCCGACTCGTCGGACCCGGCATTCCATGACAGGCTGACCGTGCGGCCGCTGCCCGCGTCCACCGCGGACACCAGCCCGCCGAACACCGGCGGTGTGATGTCCGTGGGTGTCGCCTCCCCAAACACCGTGTTGGTGCTTGCAAGGCCTGCGGAATCCTCGGCGCGAACCAAGAAATACTGTTTGATGTCATTGTCGAGGCCCGAAAGCGTAAGCGTCGTAACGCCGGTTACGCTTGTGGCCAGGGACATGTCATCCGTGGCCAGGCCTGTGTAGATGTTGTATGTGATGGGCGGAGTGTCATCCGCGGCCAGAGACCACTCAATGGCCACCTCGCCTCCGATGCCCGTGTCCGTGGCGCCGGTCAGAAGCCCGCCCGAGGGCACGGCCCCGTCAGTGAGCATGAGTTGCTGCTCCACGGTGTTTGCGTCCATGTTGCCAAGGGCCGAGGAATCGCTGGCGCGCACAATGATGTAATAATCCTGGGCGTATTGCAGTCCCGCGCCGCTGAATGTGTGCGAGCCGAACTGGTCCGTGGAAAACAGCGGAGAGTTGAAATCCTGCCCTCCGGATGTGGTGGCCACGAAAACATGATAAAAAACCGGCAGAGTGTGGTCCGTGGCTTCACCCCAGGACAAATGCATGGCCGGTCCAAGCCCGGACGCAGGCTCCTCCGCGTCCTCGGCCGTGGCCAGACCCCCGAACACCGGGGGATAACTGTCGGTCTCCATTACGACTTCGAGCGAATTGCCCGTGCTGGCGGCCGCGAACAGAATCCAGGGATCCGCGGCGATGCTCGAATCCGCGGCCACAATGCCCTGCGGATTCTGCCCAATGGAAAGCGGAGACCCCGACACTTCGGGCATGCCCGTCTGGGTTTTGAACACCCGCACATGATTCAATCCGGGCACGGTCACATAAACCAGCCCGATGTCCGGCACAACGGCCACATCCTCGGGCGACGCGGAAAGCGCAGCCTGGGACACCACTGTATCCGTGGTTCCATCTATCATGTAAACCCGCTGCGCGCCCGCGCATGCCACGAAAATCCTGTTGTTCGCCTCGTCCACGGCAATGCCCCGCGGCCCGGCCCCCACCAGAATCGAACCGGTAATCGCGTCCGTGGCAGGATTTATGATGCTGATGGTGTTGGATCCGCTGTTCGCCACATAAACCTTGCCGGTAACACTGTTTACCGCTACTCCATAGGGCGCATTGAATCCACCGATGAGCTGCGTGACCGCATGCGTGTCCCCGTTTATCACCGACACCGTATTGTTGGTGTTGTTGGCGACATAAACCTTGTGGGACGGAGACCCGAAAGGCATGACCCCCACGCCCATGGGATTGGCGCCCACGCCAATAGGATACCCCGCACCCGTAAGCTCTACATCCATCCCCCCGCTCGCATCTATGACCGAAACCGTGGAATGCGTTTTATTGGTCACATACACTTTGGGAGCGACGGCATCATTAAATACCGCAACCCCGTACGGGCTGGCCGCACCGCTGTTAAGCATAATCGAGCTTGTTGCCGGTGCTCCAAGATTGATTACGATGACGGTGGATGTGCCGAAATTCGTGTTATAAACCCTCTGAACCGCATGCGCATCAAGAACCGCCGCATCCTGCGGTCCCGTGCCCGGCCCCATATCTATACTCATGTTAAGAAATGGAGCGGCATTCGCAGCAACACCGGCGAGCAAACAAAAAAATGCAAAAACTGCCGTTATCACGGCGTTTTGTACCCGTTTGCGTGGCATGCTCACTGTCCCTTGCGCCAGTTTATCAGTGCGCACTATCGCCTGTCTTCTTCTTTTTCTTCTTGAATTATAACATAGAGGAATTATCAGTGTCTATAGAGCAATATGTGACTTGTATCAAATATTGTATTTTTGCTTCATCTTCCGGGTTTGTGTTGAGTGCGAATATCGTCTTTAGCGCCAGGCCCCGTGAGCATTCCTCTCTGTGTCCCTTTGTTCGTCTGTGATCTTCCGTCCCAGGATCAAGCATTACTAAAACCTGACAAGTCGCGCGCCCCATCGCATTTCTTTTTTTGAATCACAACGCCAGCAATGACCGGAAAATCGTGGATTGGGGGGCTTTTGAAAAGCCCGGTTACGGATTCAAACAGGAGCGGGCACGCGGAAACCCGCCGAGTTCCCGGTCCCCATTACTTCTGATTCGCGTCTCTCGTACAGCTTTTGTGTTCTCAACAGGTTCCATAAGCCCGCTTGCTCCGTATCCGCGCCTTCCGTGTTGATGCATCCGTTTGCCTATTCGTTGATTCGGTTGAGTCTTCGCCTTGCTTTGTTGCGTCTGGCCGATACTTTGCCATCCTGTCTGTCATCGCAACGCACTTGCTTTATAGCGTCGGCTGTTTTTGGTTTTAATTTGGTTTTTTGTCTTTTTTGTCCTTATGCAAAGCCTGTGATTCCTGTCCACTTTCCCATTTTCCTGTAATTTGACTATTCTTGTACAGTCTAATTTATTGGATCATCTGCTGATTTCTCTATTGGTCAGATGCCATGCTCAATTCCATATTGCATTTGTTTTTTGGTGTCGCGCAACAGCTTCGTCCAGTCTACAGAATCCCATGAAAACAGTGGTGTTATTTTTCCACAGGCCCGTCAATACTGAATTCATCTTGTTTTTTGCTGCCTGCTATGCTTATTTTGCTTAATATTGCAGCCAATTTCCGAAATTATTAACAAAATGTATTCTTGTGATTAATTCTGTAAATAATATCATCTAAATTCGGATGCCTTATGTATTTCCTCTCGCTTTAAAAAGTCTAATTCCTTAACGCACACTTATCTCCATCTTGTAATATTGTGAGAATGAACTTATTTTCCGTGTTTAACAGGCATTGTTTCTGATTCGTTTACACCGTCAAAATTTGTCCGCCGCCTGATATTTGGATAATATCCGGTAGTTGCCTATTTCTGATAACCATATTTATTGTTCTCATTTTGTTCGCCATTTTTCTGCATCGCACACTCATCACAGTTGCGGCTCATTAAATAATTGTTGCTTTCAGGCTATCTTCGCGCAATGATTTGCAGCATCACGGGCGTTGTCTTCATGCTTGCCCTTGGTTATGATAAAAGGTCGGCAAGTCGCCATGTAATATCTCTGCTTTAATTTTCTACCTTCTGTTGTCCATCTGGTCACGGCGCCAATCAATGCTTCCTCTTTTCTGGACTTATTGCAGATATTATATTGGACAACGCTGATTTTACGATAAATAACGGAATTGGTGTGTCCAAACAATCATTATTGGATGAATATCATACAAATCAACAGCGGACGAATCCATTAACGCAAGATTTTCAGATGATGCATTTTAATGTACGGATACGCTTGCGCAAAGACCATTTGCATGTTATGGATGAGATTTCTGGGATAATGGAGGAATCCAAGCCCCATCCGGTGACTCCATGACTGAATCTATGCTCTTTTTCAAGAGCGGTTTTTCATACCGGGCCTTAAACCGCAATAGCGCGGCTTATTTGCTATGTGCGCCTGCTTTCTTGTTGAGGCGCAGCATCCGAGAGATTTTCGTCGTATGCCTGCTTCATTTTCAAACAGTGTTTTTCAGGGGGCTTTTTTGAATTTTACAGTATGCCGCACTTTTAGTATCGCATATACGCAAGTATGCTTCGTCATCATGCCCTAAAATCGGGTGCTGATTTTTCAGATTTCTTGATTGGGGGCGCTTCTGGATGTGATTATCTGGTGCGCACAGAAAGAGGCCGCTAACCCGCGCACACTTGAGCAACCCGGGATCGCGCCATTGTTCGCATTCAAGAAGGCGGTTCCAAGGTATTCTGGGCTGGGTTGAAGGCGAAAAATGCGCGAGAGGGGATTTTGGACACATATCGCCCCTTGCGCGGGGCTTTTCAGGCTCGAGAATCAGAACAGCATGAGGCTTTCAAGCTCGTCCTGGCCGTCTTCGGTTTGCAACCAGTGGCACAATGCATGAAGAATTTGGGATAGTTCATCATTTGATTCGCATTCCACATTGAATATGACCTCCCGGTGATGACACTGCCGGGGGCTTTTGATTTGAATGCGTGAGCGCAGGTCGGGGGTGTTGGAGAACAAGGTGTCGAGCAGCGCGTGGCCGCGTTGCTGAATTTTCTCGTCAAAGGTTTGCGTATGTCCGAGATTTTGCATGGTGGAAGCCCTGCCCTTTTGTGATTTGAACGGTCAGCGCCGGGTGGCCGCCGCCCGCGCCATGGGCGAAAATCCGTTCGGGAAAAACTGGCGCGCGGGCTGGCCGTCCACTTCGCCATTCTTGCTCATGATGTACAGTTCGTCGCGGCCGCGCACACGGCGCACGAACACAATCTTCTCGCCATCGGGTGATATCGCGGGATACATTTCGAGGTCGAAATTATCTGTCAGTCGCTTTGCGGGTTCGAGCGGGCCCATGGGATTGGCGATAAACAGCTCGGGCTGCCGCCCGCGCACATATCCCGCATACACAAGGCCCTTGCCGTCCGGTGTCCAGACGGGCAGAAAGTCCTCGAGCAGATTGTCCGTTATCCGGCGCACCTGTTTGCCCGATGAGCTGATGGTGTAAACCTCGCTCTGGTAAGCCTCGAATCGTGCGATGAACGCAAGACGGTTGCCTCGTGGCGCCCA
The DNA here is from genome assembly GCA_020061125.1 of bacterium. Taxonomy (GTDB): domain Bacteria; phylum UBP15; class UBA6099; order UBA6099; family DSWB01; genus DSWB01. The sequence goes on from JAGUYV010000020.1 coordinate 12,012, forward strand.
GGTGGGCATGGTGTCGTCCACCATGTTTCCTCGGATCAGGGGCGCGGTGACATTTTTTGTGCGGCCGGTCTTCAAGTCCATGGTGTATATGTCGCCCCGGCTCGCAAAAGCCAGGGTGCGGCCATTGGCCGAATAGTGCGGATAGCAGGTGTCCGCGGCGGTGAACTCTTTTTTCTCTTGCTCCTTGATCTTGGTGCCTTCGACAAACAGGCGCGGGTTGCGCCCGTCCGGGTCCATGAACCAGACCTGCGGATATCCTGCACGATATGAGCAAAAGGCAATGGCACGCCCGTCGGGACGCCACACGGGGAACCGATCGTCCCAGCGCCGCCCCGCGCTCTTTTTGCTTTCGGCGGTCACGCATTCCAGGTCCGCTCCGTCCGCGTTCACGGTGCAGATGTCCACTGGCCCGTTGCGGTTGGACATGAACGCCAGAGCTTTTCCGTCCGGTCTCCAAGCTGGCCACACATCCATCCCCGGGCTGTTGGAGACATTCACGGGATTTGAACCATCGGCATCGGCCACATACACTTCCATGTTCGCGTTGGAGTCGTAGATGAATGCGATTTTGCCGCCGTCGGGGCTCCACACGGGCGTGCGGAATGCTCCTTTGCCCTGGTGCTTGTCGGGCAGATTTTGACTCGGCTGCGGCTGGGCCTGTCGTGTTGCGGCATCAATGGCTGCCGGCCCGGGAAGCGCGCCGGGCGCCCCGGTCTGCGCCTGCGCCACAA
>JAGUYV010000005.1 GCA_020061125.1 bacterium
GCCGCGCCTGGCTGCGCGGCGATTCCGAAATTGGCGCGCGCCATGCCGCCGGGCTTGAGAATCACGAACTGCGCCACCGGGGTTGTGGCGCGCGCGCCAGCGGGCATGGTGTTCATGTCCAGCTTGATCGTGCGGCGGCCCGTGGACGGCAGGCCTGGCCGTGCGCCCGGAACCGAATACAAACCGCGTTCGTCCGTGATCACATAAGTTCCATCATCAAGAATCAGCCCGGCTCCGGACACGCCGGGTTCGTGCTTGTCGTGGCGGCCGTTGCCGTTTTGATCCACGAACACGCGGCCGATGAGTGTGGCCTGATCGAAGAGGGGATCCTCGACCACCTGCACCGCGGCCTGTGCGGTGTTGGACAGAGCCACGAGGTTGATCATGGCTATGGCTGTGTTGAGCAGGGTCATGCCCGGCCTGGCGGAAGTGTCCACCACAGCCTGGAAATGGACCGTGGCGCTGTCCCCGCCCGCGCCCGCGGCCTGAAGCGCGCCGATTGTGAAATCCACCACGCCCGCGCCCTGTTCGGCTGCGGTCACGGCCGTTCCCGTGGACAGCACCGCCGACCCGGGCACAAAGGCCATGCCTGGCGGCAGGGTGTCCCGGATCACCACGGGATTGTTGGGATCGGTCTGCGAAGAGCCGGTGTTGCGCACCGTCAGCGTGTAGGTCACAATATCGCCCGCCGCGGCCGTGTCCCGGTTGGCAACCTTGGTCACGGTGAGCGGGGTTTGCTGGCCGTGGCGGTACAGGGGCACGCGCATGCCGATGGGCTGGTTCTGCAGGTCCACGCGGAACACCTGCCCTGTGTACGGCTCCTGAATGCCGGCCCAGGACGCGGCGGATCGGGCCACGGGCAGATATGTGTTGGCCAGGGCCGGGTTGGTGTCGAATGTCACCGTAATGTAATAAAAGCCGGGAGTGATGTCGCTGCCGCCGCTGCTGCCGATGAACTCGAAGCCGCCCGCGATGCCGGATGCGCCGCTCAACTGCGGGTTGGTCTGCGTCACGGAGGGCATCTGCGTGAACACCGCGAACGGCCCGGCCACGAGCGCGCCGCTATCATGGAAGAACGACACATCCGCGCCCGCCACGCGCGCGCCCGTGAGCGCGTCGTAAACATAACCGGCGGGGTCCAGCACCAGCACATAGGTGCGCACGCCGCGGTTGTCCACGGGCGCGGCTTCGAGATCGGCGAGTGTAAAATCCTGTGACTGCGAATACGGATGCCCGTTCACCGGGTCGTTGATCAGAACGCGGTACGAGCTGCCGCGGTCCATGCGGCCGATGAATTCCGCGGGGATAAGCCCGCCGTCGCTGGTGGTGTAATTGTACACATTGCCCGTGAGCTGCCCGGCGGCGTCGAACTCCACGATGGCGATGCTTGTGAGCGCGAGCGCGGCCTGCTGCATCGAGCCGTCCGTGTCCGAGGTAGTCAGGTTCACATTGATCTTGAGGCCGTCGTTTGTGATGAGCGTTGTGTCCGTGACCGATGAGTTCAGCGTGCCGTCCGCCCGGATGGGATCCGTGTACGAAGTGACAAGTGAGTCGCCGAACTGCACGGCCATGGATCCATCGTTGGACACGCCCGCGGCCCCGCTCTCCACGGTGTTCAACTGCCCGCGGAAGATCCCTGTGTCCGGCCCGGTTTCCACCAGCGTGCGAAGCTCGAATTCGCCCGTGCGCGGATTGGTCACCAGAACCTGTATGGTGTCAACGCGCGTGGAATCCCGGTAGGATTCCGGATCCGAAACTTCAAGGAACACGGGGTTGCCGAACACCACGCGCTCGCTGGCGCCCACGGCGGCGTCCGCGCCCAGGCTTGTGATCACGAAGGTGTTGCTGCTTGTGGCGGTGTGCCCGAGGCCGTCGTCCGCGGTCACGGTCACGACATTTGTTCCGCGTGGGAAGGTAATGCCGGGAAATGTGTAATCCCCGTTGCCGTCCGCGATCGTGGATAGCGTGGCGCCGGTTATCGGATGCGTCATGGTCACGGTCGCGCCCGGCGTGGTCTCCCCGGTCACATCGTGCACCGTGTTCTGGTGGACGCTGTTGTGCTCGGGGTTGGTGATGTTCAGCGTGATGTTGGGATCGTAAAACAGGTTGTGCGTGTGGGACACGGACACGCCGTTGGGATCCGTGGACACCATGGTGAAAGAGTTTGCGCCCGCGGCCAGATTCACGGCGGCGAAGCAGAACTGCCCGTTCGCGTCCGCGGTCTGCGTGTACACGGCCGCAGTCACGGGGTCGGTCATGGACACGGTTGCGCCGGGCGCCGTGGCGCCGCACACCTGCAGCGGGCTGGTGTTCACAACACTGTTGTTGGGCGGCAGGGACAGCAGAATGGTGTTGGTTGTGACCACGGTAATCGAGGATGCGGCCGCGGCGGTGTTGCCCTGCGGGTCCGTCGAGGTTGTGCTGATGGCGTGCGTGCCGTCCGGGAAGAACACATCTTCGAAAACATAGGCGCCGGCCGCGTCCGCGACGGCGGTGTACACCGCGCCCGTGACCGGATGCGAGAATGTGACGGTGCTCAATGGGTCCGTCGTGCCCTGGATATCAATATAGGAAACAGTGAATGTGCCGCTGGTAGTGATGACATTTGTGTTGGCCGTGTCAATGGTGAAGGACACCGTGGCCGAAGCCGTGTTCCCGGCGTCGTCGGTGGCGTTCACAGTCACAGTGTTCAACCCGGACGGGAACGGGAACGAGCCGAACGAGTATGCGCCCGCGGCGTTGGCCGTTGTGGTGAGCAGCGCGCCGGTGTTCGGGTGAATCATTGTGAGCACAGCCAGGGGATCGGTGTTCCCTGACACAGTGTGGTCCGCCGTGGAATACACCGCGCCGTGGGTGATGCTTGTAATATTGAGCGCGATGTCCGGATCCACGAAAATATTCGCCGAAACCGTTGCCGTGTTGCCCGCGGGATCCGTGGATGTCACGGTGATGGTGTTCGCGCCGGTGTTGAACCCGACGCCGGGGAAAGTGTAATTGCCCGCGGCGTCCGCGGTCACTGTGAGCGTGTTCCCGGTGGCGGGTTCCACCAGGGTGACTGTGGAATTGGGATCGGTTACTCCCGAGATGTCCGCTGCCGTTGTGTTGATTGTGCTTCCGCTTCCCGGATTGGTGGCGGTCACGGAATTGGAATTATCAATACGCACCGTGGCCACGGCAGACGCGATGTTGCCGCTCGGGTCCGTGGAGGTCACTGTGTAAGTGGTGGAACCCGGGGGGAACGCGACGGCCGGGAAGGTGTAGATGCCGCCGGCCGTGGCCGTGGCCGTGAGAGGCAGGCCGGAAACCGGGTGCGTCATGGTTACCGTGCTGTAGGGATCCGTGGTCCCGGTGACATCGTGCGTGGCGGTGGTGTAGTCGCCGATGGGAGATGTGATGGTGATGCTGTTCGCGTCGTCGAGAACCGTGGTGTCGGCCGTAAGCGTGCGGGGCAGGCCCGTGTTGTCGGCGGTTTCATTATAGGTTGCGCGGAGGACATCGTCCTTGAGCACGGTCATGGCGCCGCTGTTGTTGGCGCCCGCGGCCGCGCCCGGAACCGTGGCGAGTGTTGCCGTGAACACGCCGGTGTTCGCGCCGGTCTCGGTGAGGGTCACGGTTTCGAGTTCGTTGGTGCGCTGGTTGCGCACGGTGACGGTCATGGTTTCGACGGCGGCCGCGTTCACATTCAAATCCGCATCGGTCACCGTGATGGTTACGGCCGCGCCCGGAGCAATGGACGCCGTTGTCGTTATGGCGCCTGGGTTGGCGGGGTCCACGGTCGTGGGCGTCACAAGCACCACGGACACGGCGTCTGTCTGATTGGACACGGAACTGAAGAAATTGAAGGGATAGAGGGTGCCGGTTCCATCGCCGGGATCCTCCGGCACCTGGCCTCCGGCAATGGTCGCGCCCGTGTTCAGAACGATGGAATTTCCCAGGTCGGCCAGAACCGGAGTTACGGGCACGCGCACCACCATGAAATCCGTGCTGCCCGCGGCGGGCGGCGTGTTCAGCGCGCCGTCCTGAAGTATGCCCACATCCCATGAAAGATTTCCGGCCGCGTCCATGGAGGCCGCGCCCAGGGACGGGTTCGTGACAATCGCGCTTCCGGCCGCGAATTTGTCCGTGACCGAGACATCGTACACCGGCCCGCCCGTGGAAGTGAGCGTGGGATTGCTGATGTCAATACGCACGAGATAGTAAGAGGTGTGTCCGACACGCGGGGGATTGAATCCGGAATCATGGGTGAGCGATTTGCTTATGGACAACTGGCCTTCATTGAACACGATGGCCAGGTCGCTGTAATCTATGCTGCTTTTCCAGGCGGTGCCGCCGGGGTCTTCGTCCACCTGGAGCCAGAAATATTCTGTCTGGCCCGGGCCTAGGCCGGTGGGAGTGAGGGAGATGCGCTTGGCGCCCCAGATGTTGTTGTTGCCCTGCACGCGCCCGAGGTTCACGGCCGCGGGATTTGCCGCCATGGTGAACCCCGCGCCAGTTGCGCCCGCGTATGGCACGGTGTCCCAGAACATGATGTCGTGTTCGCTGCTGCTCGGGTAATCCACATCCCAGATTACGGCGAACAGTTCCGCGGCCAGCACGGTGGTGAACACCTCGTCCGAATCAATGGCGATGGTCCCGTCGCTGGGAGTGGCCAGATCCCAGTGGTGCCACCACTCGATGGGATTCACCGCGTCGGCCCTGTCTATGTACTTGTTGAAATCGGAAACCAGCCCGTCGTTCGCGCTGTTGTTGCTTGCGCCATCGGACAGATTGTTGATGTTGATTTGAACGGATCCGCGGCGGTCAATGTAAATCTCCGCGGCGCGCGCACTCACGCATGCCGCCAGAACCATGAGAACGCAAAGAGCGAACGCCACGGCCCGGCCCCGGCGGTCTGCGCGCATGCGCATGCATAAACAATGCCTGTTTCCGGCTATTGAGTTCACGGTTCCACCACAAGCGTCCGGCCGTGAAAAAGCCTTTCGCTTGTCTCTATATTTGTATAATCCCGTGATTTTTTCAAATTTTGAGATTTTTTACGAACAAACAATCTAATAGAAGATCATTAAAGAATTGCCGTTCGGGCATATACCGGAAGCCGGAAGACATGATTTTGCGCCAAAATGTGACTTTCGTCATGTTTAAGGGCGCGTGATGAGGGAATAACACTGGTGAACCCGATAAAGGCAAACCCGCCGAAAGGCGGGGACGCAAAGCCGCGGGGCTAAGGAACACTCGAAGCACAGGCAGCACAGAGTGGACTACGCCGGCCGGGCCGCCGAAGGTGAACCCCCTCGCAGGTTCCCTCACCAACGGAAGTCACGGGTCGCAGCACATTTCAGCATCCGCAGGAGGTGGACCCCATGTTCACACTGCTCCAGAGCCTTGGCGCGGATGAGGCTGGACAGGGAATGACCGAGTACGCTCTGATCATCGCCCTGGTAGCCGTGACGCTCATCTCTTTCCTCATCGCGTTCAGGGACAAGGTCGGATCCGCGTTCACCACCGCGGCAGGCACCATTGACCAGGCTCAAGGCAGCACGCCATAGGGCCGCAGCGGGTCTCGCCCGCCGGCCATGGCGGGCGAGGCACCGCCGCCCCGCCGGGAGGTGAGAGCCATGGACGAACGCCACGCCCTGTTCCTGGCGGTCCTCATCGCGGATGTTCTGGTCATCCGCAGATACGGACCCCGGGGCAAGCCCAGACGGTTCGCCAGATTCCTCGGAACCGTTGGCCGCGCCCTCGCCAGATGGTCGGACCGCCTCATCGCAGCGCCCTGAACGGCGCAACGCGAACAAAGGTTTCAAAGGGATTGCCGGGCGCAATCTCTCCCCCGCAAAACGGGGGAATGAAATAAATGTCAACCCGAAACGGCAAACCCGCTGAAAGGCGGGGACGCAAAGTTACGGGGCTAAGGTTCAACTCGGAACGCACAGTTCTCACGGGCTGAACTAAGCCGGCCGGGCCGCCGAAGGTGACTGCTCCCCTCGTAGCAGCTTCCCCTTCCTCCAAGCCTGGCTGTGCACACTCTCAATCATCTCGGAGGTGGACATCATGTTCACGACACTGCACAGCCTGTACAAAAACGAAGAGGGGCAGGGCATGACCGAATACGCCCTCATCATCGCCCTCATCGCCGTGGGACTCATCGCCCTTCTCATCGCCTTCAAGGACAAGATCGGCGAAGTCTTCACCAACGCCCAGGGTTCCCTGGACCAGGCGCAGTCAACCACACCGTAACGGGACACATGGAAGCTCCGCCCGCCCGGCCCCGCGCCGGGCGGGCGGGACTCCCGTCCTGTATCCCAAAGGAGACTGCGCCATGACCGGACACACGCTCGACATCGCCCTGCTCGCATTGCTCGCGGCCGCCGTCGCCATAGACGGCAGGAGCCGGCGCATTCCCAACGCGTTGACCCTGCCGGCCATGGGAGCGGCGCTCGCGTGGCACGCCATTCACTCGGGTGCGCAGGGATTTGTGTTTTCGCTCGGCGGCCTGGGCGCGGGCC
>JAGUYV010000137.1 GCA_020061125.1 bacterium
CATTACCGCGCGGCCGCGGCCCTGGAAGCGCCCCCCGTGTCCGCAGCAGCCCGCCGCCACATAGACTACCCCTGCACCGCAAAGGCCCTTGCGGATGTGGCCATCGAATACACCGTGGGCACTGCCATAGCCAGGTATTGATCGGCAACCGTTTATCCCTCAAATAAAAACCGCGCCCGGCGTTGCCGGACGCGGCGTTGGTTTTTCACGAATTCGCCGAACGGGTTATTCGCCCTTGAACTCGGCTTTGCGCTTTTCGAGGAATGCGCCGATGCCTTCCGCGGCGTCCTTGGTTTTGACGACCTGGCAGAAGTCGTCGCACTCGATGTCCAGGCCTTGTTCCATAGTGGTCTCCACGCCGCGGTTCACGGCGTCGAGGATATACTTTGTGGCAAAGGGCGCGCGCGCGGCGCAGGCGGCCGCCACGGCTTTGGCTTCGTCCAGAACCGTGCCTGCGGCGCACAGCTTGTCCGCCAGTCCAATTTCCACGGCTTCTTTGGCGCTGCACGCCTTGCCCAGGATCATCAGTTCGAGGGCCTTGGGCTTGCCGATGAGCCGCGCCATGCGCTGCGTGCCGCCGTAACCGGGGATGATGCCCAGGTTGGACTCGGGCAGGCCGATCATTTTCACGGTTTCATCAATGAAGCGCCAGGTGCATGACAGGGCCATTTCGCAGCCGCCGCCCAGGGCCACGCCGTTGATGGCCGCGATCACGGGCTTGCCGCACCGCTCGATTTTAAGGAAACAACCCTGGCCTTTCTTGATTAAATCCGCGGGGTTTTCGCCGAATCCGCTCTTGAGGTCGGCGCCCGCGCTGAAGGCTTTTTCGCCCTCTCCGGTGATGATGATGGCGCGCACTTCCTTGTCCGCGGTCAGTTCGGTAATGGCCGCTTCCATGTCCTCAAGCAGTTGCACATTGATGGGATTGAACGGCGGCCTATTGATGCTCACGATTGCGTATCCGTTTTCCTTTGCCACATTCACTGTTTCGTATGCCATGAGTACGGTTCCTCCCGGATTATCGGCGAAATGCGTCCCGCTCTCTCCGGCGGGGCGATCAGATTCTATCATCGGGCATGCGGGGCGTCAAATTGCATGCTGCGGCTTTCATGGTTACACCCTGTCCACGATCATGGCGATGCCCATGCCGCCGCCGATGCACAGGGAGGCCAGGCCGCGGGCTGCGTCCTTTTCCTGCATGGCGTAAAGCAGGGTCACGAACACGCGCGCGCCCGAGCAGCCGATGGGATGGCCCAGGGCGATGGCGCCGCCGTGGATGTTGATCACATCCATGCGGTTCTCAAGCCCGAGATCGCGCACCACGGCCAAAGCCTGGGACGCAAACGCTTCATTCAACTCGAAGATGTCAATGTCGTCCAGGGAACAGCCGGCTTTTTGCGCGGCCTTGCGCGATGACGGCGCAGGCCCCATGCCCATGTATGCGGGATCCACGCCCGCGGATGCATAGGACACGATTTTCGCGATCGGCTTGAGGCCAAGCTCATCAACTTTTTCTTTGGACGCGAGAATCACGGCGGCGGCGCCGTCGTTGATGCCCGAAGCGTTGCCTGCGGTCACGGTGCCGCCGTCTTTTTTGAAGGCCGGGGGCAGTTTGGCCAGGGCCTCGGCCGTGGTGCCAGCGCGCGGATGCTCATCCGTGTCGAACGCCAGGGGATCGCCCTTGCGCTGCTTGATGCTCACGGGCACGATCTGGGACTTGAATGCGCCGGATTCGATGGCCTCGCATGCGAGCTGCTGGCTGCGCGCGGCGAAGGCGTCCTGATCCTGGCGGCTGACGCCGTATTTTTCCGCGATGTTCTCTGCGGTCATGCCCATGTGATAGCCGTTGAAAATCTCGAACAGGCCGTCGTGTATCATGGTGTCAATTACGCTGCCCTGACCCATGCGATAGCCCCAGCGCGCGCCGGGCAGGGCGAAGGGTGCGGCGCTCATGTTCTCCATGCCGCCCGCGGCCACGATGTCCGCATCTCCGCACTGGATGGCCTGCGCGCCCAGGGCGATGGCTTTAAGGCCGGAACCGCACACCTTATTGATGGTGAACGCGGGGTTCTCCTTGGGAATGCCCGCTTGCATGGCGCTCTGGCGCGCGGGATTCTGACCCTGTGCCGTAGTCAGCACACAGCCCATGATGGTTTCCTCCACCTGCGCAGGCTCCACGCCCGCGCGCTGCATGGCCTCGACCAGGGCCACGCGGCCAAGCTCCACGGCCGGGGTGTCCTTGAGCGTGCCGCCGAACCGGCCCACGGCCGTGCGAACCGCTGATGCGATGTATACATCTTTTATCATTATTGATGTCCTCCCGGGATGCCCCGCGCGAACAGCGCGCCCTCGCGCGGCGCCTGCGTTTTGATTTGGATGATCTTAATGGATTCGCGGCACGGGTTCAACCGCGCGGGCAGGGCTGCAAAATGTAAAAATCCCCCGCACGCATCCGGCGGGGGATGAATCTGTCCGGAACAATCCTGACATGGCGCGGGCCAGGCCCGCGCCGCGTCACTTGCCTTTGCGGCTTTTTATCACTTTGGCGATGAATCGCTTGTCCAGCCCCAAGACACGGAAGACTTCTTCATAGCAGGCCACGGCGTCGCGGCGGGACTGCGCCTCGTTGAGAGCTTTCTTGTCTAAGCGCCGCGCGAGATCCCAGATGAATTCCCATTGGAGCACGCTGCGGCGCACGGCGTCCACCTGGTTCTCGGTGTATGGGAACAGGTCGTAGCCCACGCGCTCGCCGTTTGCGCCGTAGCCAACTCTCTGCAACTCCACGGCCAGGCCCAGCGTCTGCATGAAAAACGATGCGCCTACCATGTTGTCGTCGTCGAAGCTGCCCCAGCCGCTGTTGCCGTGCTGGTGCCCGAGCTTTCCTTCGGACGCGAGCAGGGCCGCGTACTCGGCCAGAGGCTCGCCGTTCATGATCAGATGCTGCCAGTCCATGTTCACAAGCACATGATCCGTGGGCACGCCGCGGTCCTTCACCTTCTGGATCGTGAACAGCGTCATGCCGATGTCGCGCATGAGGATGCGCATGGCCGGCTCGGAGTTTTTGTGTTCAAGCAGCATGGTCACGCCGTAGTCCGCGCAGTGCGCGGCCGCATCCGCGATGCCGTCTACGAACCACTCCCAGGTTTTGCCGTAATCCACCTGAAAAGGATAGTTGTAGCCCTCGGAGCCGGGCCAGATGATGAACTTCGCGCCGATGTCCGAGGCCAGTTCGATACCCGCGCGGGTGATGGCGCGCACCTCTTTGCGGATTTTCAATGACGGGTTGATGAAAGAGCCGTGGCTGTACTTGGGGTCGCTGAACAGGCCCAGTGCGATGCAGTGGATGTCGCACGAGCCGAGCAGGGCCTGAATTCGCCCGAGGGTTTTTTCGTTGACCTCGCCGGGGTAATGGTACTCGAAACCGTCCACGATGTCCGACAGCCCGGCCACGGCGCGCTCCGTGCGCTGGAACATGGTTTCCTTTCCCGCCTCGGGCTGGTATCCGCCGGGCATGAACCGCGTGGCGTTGCCCCCGAACGCCCAGATCCCCACACTGTTTTTCACTCTTTTTGCAGCCATGCGATTCCTCTCCCTTGCGAGCCTGTTACGGATTCATCTGGTACGCGCCCTTGAGCGCGAACACATGCTCGTTCCACACGCGATCGAATCGTGCCCGATCCGTCACCGGATTCATAATCATCTTCATGCAAAGATCCTGCTGCGCGGGTGTGGCGCTGGGCTTCTGGTACAGTTGCAGGGCGTAGCGCGAGAAATCACGCACCATGAAGTCGAAAATCTGGTCCAGGAGATCGTCGGACACATCGTCCGTGAGATTGCGGTACTCGATGATGAGCTGCCCGTAGGCCACGAGTGTGAACAGTTCGCCCATGGAAAGCAGGAAATCAATGTCGCGGGACTGGGCTTTGGCCGCCTCGGCGTCTGTTGCGGAGGCCATGAGGAACTGCTTGAAGACTTCAATCTGCTTTTTGAACACCGCGATATTGGGGAGGTCCGCGCTATTGTATGCGATGTTGAAATCGTGGAACTGGATGCCTCCAAGGCCCTTGGTCGGCCCCTGGTTGAAGAGGAAATCGTCGTTGCGCGGATCCGTGACGCGCGGGATGTCGGGGAACTTGCCGGGATTGAAGAAATAGTTGCGGATAAACTTGATGATGAGGGCCATGTTCACATGGACCGTTCCCTCGAGCTTTGGCAGGGCGCGGATGTCGCGCGCGGCCATCTCGAAATAGGTGTCCTTCTCGAAGCCCTTGGCCGCGATCACATCCCACAGCAGATTTATGACCTCCTCGCCCTGGCAGGTGACCTTCATTTTCACGAGCGGGTTGTAGAGCAGATAGCGGCGGTCGTCGGCCGAGGCCGAGCGCATGTAATCAATGGCGCGGCGCGAGAAAACTTTCATGGCCGCGAGGCGCGTGTACGCATCCACGAAAAGCTGCTGGATGTGCGGGAAATCCGTGACATGTTTGCCGTAAAGCACGCGGTTGGCGGCGTGGTCAATGGCTTCATAGAACGCATGCGTGGCGATGCCGATGGACGCCCAGCCCAGGTTGAACTTGCCCACATTCACGGTGTTGAGCGCGCTGTCCCAGGCGTCGCGGCCTTTGGTCAGGATGTCGGCGTCCGTGATCGGGTAATCGTGCAGCGCGAACTGGGCCACATAGGACTGCACATTGACCACATTGCGGATCAGCTCGTACCACTTGGCTTTGGAGCCGACGGCGAAGAACACGAAATCGTCCGTGCCCTTGATTTTGCCGAAGGTGGACACGAGCGCGGCCTCGTTGGCGTTGCCGATGTAATACTTCTCGCCGTTGGCAAGATAGGTCCCGTCCTCCTGGGGCGTGAGGTTTGTTTCCGTGGAATACAAATCCGCGCCGTGGTGCCGCTCGGACAGGCCGAAGGCGAAGATGCCGCCGTCGTCCAAAAGCTGCGCGGTCTTCTTTTTTACCTCCTCGTTCTGCCCCATCCAGATGGGGCCGAGGCCCAGGATGGACACCTGCCAGGTGTACCAGTAGTGCAGGGCGTAGAACGCGGTGATTTCGTTGAACTCGCAGTTGCGGTATGTGTCCCAGCGATACTCGTGCGTTGCTCCGTAGGGCGAGGGGGTGAGCAGGCGCGCGAAGATCTTGTTGTATTTCTGGAAATCCAGAAAATCCTGATACCAGACGGCCTTACGGTCATCGGCCTTGAGTTTTTCCTTGCCCTTGTTCTCAAAGAACTCAATGGTCTTTTTCATCATGTCTTTTGACGCGTCATCGAGCAGTTGCGGGTCATATTTTTTTGGGTTGAACAGAATCACTTGGGGTCCTCCCGGGGGGATGATTTGGGAAAAACATTCACTTGCGGGTATTCAAGTATAGAAAATTGCGGAATCGTTGTCCACGCGGGCCTAACCCGCGCCGCCCACCACCAGGGAGGACAGCAGGATGTGCGGCCCGCCCGCGTTCACGGGCATGCCCTGCCCGGATTTGCCGCAGGTGCCCGGCATCTCCAGGCTGAAGGCGTTGCTCACGCCGATCACATTGGCGAGAGCCTCGAGAACCAGGCCGCTCACCGAGACATCGCGCACCGGCCTGTCGAGAATGCCGTTTTTGATGATCCAGCCCTCGGACGCGCTGCATGTGAACTGGCCCTTTTCCGTGGCCACATAACCGCCCAGCGCGCCCTTGATGTAAAGCCCGTTCCCGGCCATTTTGAGGAGATCCTCGAACGACGATTCGCCAGGCTCGAAAAATGTGTTGCTCATGCGCACAATGGGCGGATACTGGTGGTTCTGGGCGCGGGCGCTTCCCAGGGGCGTCATGCGGAAGTGCGCGGCGGTCTCGAGGCTGTGGAGAAAGTTGCGCACCACGCCGCGCTCGACCAGGGGGCGCCGCGCGCCGGGCGTGCCCTCGCCGTCAAACGCGTAACTGCCCCATGCGCCCGGGATCGTCGAGTCGTCGGTAATGTTCACAAGGTCCGACCCAATGCGCTCTCCCATGCGGCCGGAGATGATGGATTCCCCGTTCCGCACCAGGTCCGCCTCGCTGTTGTGGCCGAAAGCCTCATGCGCGAGCAGGCCCGTTATGTCCGGGTCGAACACAACGGGCATGGGACCTGACGGGGGAGGGGCCGCGGACAGCAGGGCCACGGCCCGCTCCGCGGCGGGCAGGCTGTAATTCTCTGGGGTGAGGTCCTCGATCATCTCGAAGCCGGACTGCTGGCCGATGATCTCGCGGGCGATCTGTCGCGAGGCGTCATCCGAGGCCACCACGCTCAAGGCAATGCGTGTGCGCACGGAGCGGTTGCGTACGCAGGTTCCCCGCGTGTTGGCCACAATCATGTTTGTATCGCCGTCTCCGAACTGCAGGTTCGTGGCGGCCACGCGCTTGTCCGCGGAGCGCGCGGAGCGCTCCAGGGCGGCGAGTCTGGCGGCTTTTTCCCTGACCGGCACGGACGCGGGCGGCTTCTGAATCCCGCCGGG
>JAGUYV010000393.1 GCA_020061125.1 bacterium
CGAGGCCGCGTCGGTGCGCGGCGCGGGCGCGCTGGCGGAAATCGAGAGCGCGCGCGGGCTGCGCTCCGCGTGGTTCGTTGCCGGAAAGCTCTTTCGCGGCGCCCGCGACTGGATCCGCGCCCTCCAAGCAACAGGCCACGAAATCGGGCTTCACGGCCTGCGGCACGATTTCCGGTTCGCGTTTCTGCCCGAGGCCCGCCTGCGCTCGGAACTGGATTCCGCGGCGCAATGGATCGAAGAATTCGGCATCCGGGGTTTCCGCTCGCCGCATTATCTGCGCACGGAAACCATGTTCCGGGTTCTCGCGGAACGGTTCGACTATGATTCGAGCGTGCCGGACTGCGATGCCTTTTCCCCGTGCGCACCCGGCGGCTGCGGGATCCCGCTCCCGTTCATGCGCAACGGCCTGCTGGAGATCCCCGTGACTCTGCCCTTTGAAATTCCCCGGATGCAAGGAACCGCGCCGGAACGGCTTGTGGAATTCTGGCGCGGGAAGCTGGACTTCTGCCGGGACGCGGGCGGAGTGCTCGTGGTGAACACGCACCCGGACGCGCACGCCAGCGGCAACAGGCGCATGCGCGCGGCATACGCCCGGCTGCTTGACGAGCTGCGGAGCCGCGGCGCGCGGTTCCTTCTGCCCGGGGACCTTGCACAAATGCAGAACGGCAACCATGGCCATGCCTGAAGCCAATAAACAACCGGCGCACAAGGGCCGCCGTATAGTGGCCGCTGTGTTTGCAGCCGCTGCCGCCGCGACCCTGGCCGCGAATTTCCGGGTGTTCCCGTTCCCCCTGTTCTATTTCGGACTTTTCGTGCTCGGCATGCGCCTCGTCCTGCGCGCGCGGGGCGTTCGCGCTCCATTCGTGACAGCCGCATATTTGCTGTTTGGCGCGTTCACCGTGTTTCAGCTTTCCTGGCACGCGCTGCGAGGGCGCGTGCTGCCGCCGCTTCAGGGGCTGGCGCTGTTTCCGGAAGTCACTGCCTTGTGCGCGGTTGCCGCGTGCGCGCTTCTTGGGGCGGCCGCGCTGCGGCGCAGGTTTTCTCCGTGGTATCTGCTCGATGCGCTGATTTTTTTCAACATGCTCGGCCCGGCCCTGGCCGCGCCCTACAGAAGCACGGACTGGGGTTGCGGAAGCGTTACGAGCGATGGGCTGATCTTTTCGAGAACAGGGGCCGCTCACAGGTTCGGCGTTGCGTTTTCGCCTGACGGAGAGATCCTGTACTATTCATCGCGCGAACCGGACTCGCGCCTGTATTCGTGCGATATTGCCGGCGGCGGCTGCGTTTCCAGAAAGATTCACGGTGGTGAGATTTACCGTCTGCTGACCGACGCCCGGCGCTCGCGCCTCATCGCTCTCATGTATCCGGGGCCGGATGACGCGCGCGGGCCGGTCTCCGATGACGGATCGGGATCCATGTACCGATTCGAAATCGGCCGCAACGGCGCATTGGATTCAGGACGGCGCGTCTCCATCCCCGCGGAATTTCCCGTGGATGCGGCGTTCAGCCCGGACGCGCGGCGACTGGCCGTGGCGCACAAGTACGGAACGCTGCACATTCTGGACGCGGACACGGGCGCGGTCCTGGCGTCTCACGATTTCGGCGCAACGACCCTGTACCGCACGGTCTGGGATCGCGACGGGGGGCGCGTGTTCGTGTCCTCGCCCGCGGGGAGCGTGCATGAACTGGACGCGGACGCGCAGCCAACCGGGCGGGAGGCGTCCGTTGCGCTCTCCGCGGCTGGAGTGGCGTTTGCTCCGGATGCGGATATCCTGTATGTAGCGGCTCCATTTGCGGGGCGCGTGCGTGCGTTCGGCGCGAGCGGCCTGCGCCCGATGGCGGGATTGCGCTCCCGGTACCTTGTGCGCGAGACTGCGGCTGCACCCGGCCGCCTCATCGCCGGCAGCTACAAATCCGGGCGCGCAGATATTTTTGACGCGCGGACCGGCGCACGGCTGCGGCAGTTGCGATTTGGTAAAATGACGCGCCAGCTCGCGGTGTCGCCGGACGGCCGCCGCGCCGCGGCCGTATCCTATTGCGGCGTGTTCGCCTTTAATTTGAAATAGAGGCGCAATGAAGGCATTGTCACTGAAACGCATTGTCATCGGCATGGCGCTCTGCACGGCGCTGCTGTCCGCGTGCCGGCCCGCGTTTTCAAGGCCTCTCGTCAAAGATCAGGGCCTGGAGATGATCAACCGCGGCCGGTTCGACGACGCCGTGAAATGGGCTGAAGCGCGCCTTCAAATCAACCCGAACGACACGGACTCTCTGAACAAGGCAGGAATCGCATGCCTGTACAAGGCGCGCAAGGATCCGGCTGCACTCCCGGTTGCGCATGGCTATTTGACCCGCTCCGTGCGCGCGGATCCGCTCAATGCGCTGTCGCACTACAACCTCGGCCTCGTGCTGCTGACCATGAACCGCGCGCGGGAAGCCGTGCCCGAGATGCGCAAGACCACGCTGCTTGCGCCCGAGTTCGCACCCGGCCATGCGGGACTGGCCACGGCGCACTTCCGCACCGGGGATCCGTTGCGCGGCGCTGCGGCCCTGCGCCAGGCGGTGGATCTGGATCCCGGTTACGGAAAAGGATTTTCCATGCATGGGGAGTCCGCGCCGCGCCACTTGCGCAGGGTGCGGTTTCTGGTCATGCGGCAGATTTTCGCGAGAATGAGCCATGCGCTTCTGTGGGCCGGACCGCCCGAGGGCGTGACGGCCGCGCATGCG
>JAGUYV010000421.1 GCA_020061125.1 bacterium
CGGAAGTGGATGCACGCGGCGCCCTCGGCCGCCAGCCTGGAGGCCAGTGTGTGGGACCGTGCATCCAGGGGCGCGAACAGGCTCACCACCGCTGCTGGATTCAGTTTGCTGATGGCCGCCATGCCCGCCTTGTAGTCCGCGTCATAGACAAGCTCCACGAGCCGTGCGGCTTTGATGTGTTTGGCGTATTTCTGGATTTCGGCGCGCTTCACGCGGGGCGCGATGCTGTCGCGGTACGGCAATAAATTCTTTGTAATGTCCGCGGCGTCCAGGATGAACAGGGCGCGCATTTGGTGCGCGGCGCGCGCAAACGCTTCGTGCATGCTGGGCGAGTAGTCGCCGAACGGCGGTTTCTGGAAGATGAACGGGATGGGATTCTCGACCAGGGGCAGAGGATCGAGGGCGATACCTCCGTTGTCGTCGAACACCAGGGCCGCGTGCTTGCGGCCGATGTCCACGCCGGTGCTGATGTACTCGCGGCCGTGGATGCCGTCGCGCGTGGGCCGCACGATCTCGCTCATGTCCGTCCACATGGAGTCGAATCCCGGCCCCGCGAACGGGCCGCGGTATCCGGCGCCGGACACGGGCAGCTTGCCCGTTTCGGCCTGATACCAGAGGGTGAGCACAATGTCCGGCTTCCAGTAATCGTCGCCCAGCCAGCGGTACTCGGGGTTGACCACGCGGGTGAGCACGGCGCGGGTGCAGCCCTGCACGCAGCGCAGACAGTTCATGCAGGTGTACAGATAGTGCGCGGGGCCGTCAATTTCGCGGTTGAACACGCCCTCTTTGCGGTACACCTCATAGATGCA
Organism: bacterium; assembly: GCA_020061125.1. Taxonomy (GTDB): domain Bacteria; phylum UBP15; class UBA6099; order UBA6099; family DSWB01; genus DSWB01. Next base: position 810 of record JAGUYV010000421.1, read on the forward strand.
CTGTTTTTTCACGCAGTTCTTGCACGCGCCCGCGCAGTCTTCGTTGAAATCCACGATGCCGAACTTGCCCACGGGCGTGAACCGCGGCGGCGCGGCTTTGGTGTCAATGTGATATTTTTCGGGCATTTCGATCCGTCCTCGATGGCGGCCGCTGCGCGGCCGGATCTTCGCGTATGAGTCAACGCGCGAACATGTCTCGCGCTCTTGGTGAAGTTCCGTGTGCTTCGTGGATCACAAATTCGTCCATTTCCCCGCGGCGGTCATCTAAGACCCGCGGCTTCCACGATTTCCGGAACGGCCTCTTCCCACTCGATGGCCATGATGTGAACGCCTGCCACGCCCTTGATTTTGCGCAGCTTCTGGATGGTCTCCACGCACAGCTTGACGCCTTCTTCGCGCTGCTTGTCTTTGGGCGCGCCCTTGATGCGCTTGATCACCTCGTCGGGCACATCCATGCCCGCCACCTTGTCTTTCATGTACAGGGCCATGCCCGCGCTTTTGATGGGGGTCACGCCGCCGAGAATGTAAACTTTGTCCGCCAGGCCGCGGTCGCGCACGGCCTTCATCCATTTGGTGAATTTGGGCAGGTTGAAGATGCACTGGGTCTGAATGAACTGGGCGCCGTTGGCGATTTTTTTGGCGAGGCGGATGGCGCGGAACTCAAAGGGATCGGCGAACGGGTTGGCGGCCGCGCCGATAAACAGGCCGGGCCGGGCCGCGGGCGGGATTTCGAAGGAGTCGTAAATGAACCGGCCGCTGTCGCGCAGATCGCGGGCCGCGCCCAGGAGCTGCATGGAGTCCAGATCGAACACATTTTTGGCGTGGGGCTGGTTGCCGAAGCTCTGGTGGTCGCCGCTCAAGCACAGCATATTGTTGATGCCCAGGGCGGCCGCGCCCAGGATGTCGCTCTGGATGGCGATGCGGTTGCGGTCGCGGCACACGAGCTGCCACACCGGGTCGAGTCCGATGCTTTTGAGCAGCGCGCTCGCGGCCAGGCTGCCCATGCGCACGATGGCCGTCTGGTTGTCGGTCACATTCACCGCGTCCACATGTTTTTTGAGCAGCAGGCCTTTCTTGATGACAATGTCCGGGTCGGCGCTGCGCGGAGGGCCGCACTCGGCGGTCACGGCGAAGCCTCCGGATTCGAGAACGCGCTGGAGATTGCTGTTCGTGGTCACAGGATATTGTCCTCCCGGATGAGTTTTCGGGGGCCGCCGTGTCGAGCCGAGGCCCAGTTTTTGGGCGGTTCAGTTTGCTCCAGGGTGTCGAGCCGTCCCAGCGCCTTGAGGCGGTCATAGATCTCCTGCCACCCGCAGGGCACCGAGGGATCAATTTCGCACACGCCGCTGGCGGACCCGCCGCACGGGCCGTTGAACAGGCTCTTGGAGCAGCGGGTCACCGGGCATACGCCGCCGAAGCGCCCCAGCACGCAGTCGCCGCACCCCTGGCAGTTTTCGAGGAACATGCCCTGCTTGTCCAGCAGACCAAGGAAGGTGGTGTTGACCGCGGGCAGCACGGGCAGATGCGGGAATCGCGCGGCCAGCATCTGCACGCCCGCGCCGCACGCCATGCTCATGATGCAGTCGTGCCCGTTCAGGGCGCGCGCGGCCTCGTCAATAAATTCGTTTTCGCACTGGCGCTCTATGGTCACCTGGTCAATGCGCGCCTTCACGCCCGCCTTGTTGTTGGCGATGCCGAGCTGGGACGCGAGAACGGCCACTTCCTTGTCTCCGCCCGCGAAGCACACCTTCACGCATGTGCCGCACCCGGCCAGCAGGATTTTCTTGTAACCCCGCAGGAGGGATTGAATCTCCTCGAATGGTTTGCGTTCTCCGACAATCATGGGTTGCACCTCGGCATAAAGAGTTAACGGTTCCGGACCGTTCAAGCATAACCGAAAAAACAGGGCTGATGAAAGGGGGCGGGTTCGCGGCGGGCGTGCGCCCGCCGGTTGTGCGGAGTCCCGGCGCGGGCGGGATTCCCGGATAGCGGATGCTCGGAGTAGAGTCGTCACCTCAAGAGCGGCGCTGTGGGTACGGGAAGAGGGCCACGGACATCCCCGTTTCGCTCGAGGCGGCGGAAAGGGCAGGGCGGCTCACGATGCGGCCGCCATTTACCGCTGACGCACCGCCTGATACAGCTTCTTGCGGGCCTGGGCGATCTTTTTCGCGATTTCGATGACCTGGTTTTGCATGGCTGTTCTCCTTATATTTACAGGCCGGAGCGCGCGGGAAATTCGTCCCGGTGCGCGCGGCCCGCATAAGTGCGATGTCCGCGCGCGGATTCAGCCCCGCTTGAGCGTGGCGGCGCCGAGCTTTGCGATGACCTTTTCAGCGGAAGAGATGATTTTGGCGTATTCTGTGGAAGCCGCGCCTTCGGCCATGTGCAGCATGAGCCGTTCCGGGTCCACCCCGGCCTCGGCCAGAAGTTGCTTGGTGCGGGCGATGCGCCGCGCCTGGCGGCGGCTGCCCTCGATGGTCATGCACTGGCGCGGCGCGCACGCTATCACCAGCACGCCGTCCGCGCCGTTTTCGAACGCCTTCAGAATTTGAAGCGGCTCCACCCTGCCCGAGCACGGCACTTCAACCGTGTTCACGCCCGGAGCGCCCGCCTTTTGTTTGCCCTCCAGAGACCGGCTCCGGTACAGCGCATTATGGCAACAGAAGGCCGTGAGGCCGCCTTGTCTTGTGAGGGTCTGCGCCATGGTTGCTTGCCTTCCGTCTCCGGGTCAAAACCGCGGAATTCCGGCGGGAGTACAATTTTGTTGGTCCTGTGCCGACTGCGGTATAGTCGTCAAGACTACAAACTGTCTTTTTCCGCCACTATAACCTTAAGAAATGCCGCATTGAATGTCAAGGTGCGCAAGCCCCGGAAGCTGCGCTTTGCAGCATAGATAATAGGCAAAAATGCCATAAAAATGCCACAACTTGCCGTAGGCTCCCCTGTATTCGGGCAATATAACGGAAATAATACCGTTAAAAATATTTTTGAAAAATATTTTAAAATCCGCTGAAAATCTGCATTCAACTTGATAAAAAAGGTGATTTGAGAATGCCGCAGGGTTATGCGAGCGCTGATTGAACGGCAACAAAAAGCCGCGCCAGAGAGCGGGGCGCGGCCTGTGCCGGGTGTGGCGCAGAGACCATTCCCGGCGGTTTGGAGAGAGAGGTTTGTGCTTTGCGGCTGCGTGCGGCAGGTGCGCGGAGCAGCGGTGCGGGGCGTCGCAAACCGGGGGGCGTGGGTGATGCGGGGAACCCCTGTCCGCCTAACCGCGCCTGTGCTTGCGCGCGCAAAGCGCTTTGTTTTTCCGGGCTATCCGCTCCTTTCTGCTGTTTTGTCTGCGCCCGTGGCGCTTACGCCATCAGCAGAATTGCGTACAGGAGACACATTGCGCAGAAGATGGCGAACAGGAACCGGCGTGCCGCTTTCATGGTTCTGTCACCTCCGTTTGTGCGCCACAGCCTCCTTGCAAAGCCGAAACCCGCCTGCCCGTGCGTGGTGCGTGTGCCGTGGCAGGCGGGTCTGGTCCCGGCCGGGGGGATGGGCATGTGCTGCTTGCCGTTCCCGGTCGAGTCTGCCTTCGGCGGTCCGGCCGGCCTGGCGCGGCAGGGGGGCGTTGCCGCGCTTTAGCCCCGTGACTTTGCGTCCCCGCCTTTCAGCGGGTTTGCCTTTATCGGGCTACTTGTGTTATTCCCCGTCCGCACCAGCCCAAACATGATCTGCGTCACATTCCGGGCGGGGGAGGGAGAACAATACTTTGACACGGAGACCGCGGAGGCGCGCAGAGATGCAAAACAAGCAGCCCTTTCTCCGTGAACTCTGTGCCTGCTCCACGCTCTTCGTGTTAATCTTTGTTTTATCCTGCCGCGTGCGCATACACAGGCTATCCGCGGCGGCGGAGCGGGTTATTCGCAATGTCGGGAAGGGTAGCGCGTGGCTCGCGGCCGCTGGAGGGCCGCGGCGCGCCCCGGATCACGCCAGGAACACCGCGGCGGACAGTACGGTGAGCCACTTGGTGTTTTCGCATTTGCGCTTGTGCGTGCGCACGCAGGGGTAAGCCTGGGTGTTGACGATCTGGCCGGCGATGCGCCATTCTTCGCGTTTTTCGTTCCAGGCTTTGTTTTCATCGAAATGCAGGCCCAGGCTGGCGGCCAGGAATTCCGCGGCCAGGTCTTCGGCCTCTTCGGCGATTTCTTCCTCGTCGCAGCCGAACCGGTGAACCTCGCTCAAATACCCGTACCGGTTGCGGTCCGCAGGTTCGGCCAGGCCGATGGCCGCGCCCGCAATGCGGCCGTGCTCATTCGTGGACACTCGCGCCATCACGCAGTGGGTGATGGCCCCAGGCTCCAGTTTCTTGAGTCCGTACTCCAGATCCACGATCTTGCAGTGCGGCGGCAGAATCGAAGACACATACACCAGGTTCTGGCTCTGGATTCCGGCTTCGCACAGGGCTTTCTCGAACGAACCCAGTTCGTTGCGGTGCACGCCCCAGCCGGAGGTGAAAAACACTTTGGACGGAACATAGCTCATAAGGCTCACCTCTCACATACGGAAAAATAGGCGCGGCCCGCGGAGTGTGCTGCTTCGCAAGCAACGCCATATATATTTTCACGATAAATCCCGGTTTTTATATAAGTAATTAAAAAAATATGAAGGGTTAGAGAAGAATGCGATTGCGGCCGCGCGGCAGGAGCGTGTCATTCGCAGGTTGCAGCGGTTGCCCGCGCTCTGTGATCACCCCTGCTCCACTTGCTTTTCCCGCGTTTTTGGACATCGGGCGACGCAGACCATATAATATGAAATCATTGAACAGCCAGGATATGGAGACTTATGACCAATAACGAAAATCAGCCGGATAATCCCAACGAGGACCCCTCCTGTGAAAACGGCGGGGCGCCGGAGCAGGACGATTCCATTCAGGCGCAGCAGGCGGCGCCTCCGGCGCCCGTAACTTTCCAGGAGTTGAATCTGCATCCCGACATTCTGAAAGGAATCCGCGCGCAGGGCTTCGAGCACGCCACGCCCATTCAGGCGCAGGTGATACCCCCGGCCCTGGCCGGCCGCGACATTCTGGGCAGCGCGCAGACCGGCAGCGGCAAGACCGCGGCTTTCATTCTGCCCGTGCTGCACCACCTCGCAGGCGCCAGGGGGTTCCGGTGCCTGGTGCTCGAACCCACGCGCGAACTCGCCATTCAGGTCAAGGATGTGGCCGAAGCGCTGGGCAAGTTCACGGGCCTGCAGACCGCAGCGGTGTTCGGAGGCGTGGAATCCGGCCCCCAGGGAAAAAAGATCCGCGACGGCGCGGACATCATCGTGGCCACGCCCGGCCGCCTCATTGATTTCGCCTGGACCGGCGTGGTGGACTTCAAAAACATTTCCCACTTCGTGGTGGACGAGGTGGACCGCATGTTCGACATGGGGTTCATAGACGACATTCAGCAAATTATCTCGTATCTGCCGCGCGCGCCATTTCAGAAAATGGGCTTTTCCGCAACCATGCCGCCCGAGGTCATGCGCGTGCTCGACCCGCTGCTGAACGACCCCGTGAAAATCACCATCGGCGAGCGCACCTCCCGCCCCGCCGAGGGCATCACCCACGAGCTGTATCCCGTGCAGCGCAGGAACAAGACCGAGCTGCTCGTCCGGCTGCTCAAGCAGCGGGACATGGATTCTGCGATCATTTTCACGGAGACCAAGTACGCGGCCGAACAGCTTTTCAAGGAGCTGGACAAGCGGCATTTCAGCGTGCTGCCGTTCCACTCGGGCTATGATCAGGTGAAGCGGTACGACATGCTGCGGCGCTTCCGCGAGGGGCGCGTGAAGATGCTTGTGGCCACGAATGTGGCGGCGCGCGGGCTCGACATCACGGGCATCTCGCACATTTTCAACTATGAAGTGCCGCAGGCCGCCGAGGACTATGTGCACCGCATCGGGCGCAGCGCGCGCGCCAACGCCACGGGCACGGCCATCACGCTCGCGGATCCCTCCGAAGCGCGATACATCCAGAAGATCGAGCGGCTAATCCAGATGCCGCTGCCGCGCAAGCAGGTCGAGG
>JAGUYV010000110.1 GCA_020061125.1 bacterium
CAGGCGGCTCAGGTTGCGGATGTCGCGGATAACTGCGGTGTAAAAGAAAAAATCGTGCGTGAATCCGTTTATTCACAGCGCACGATTCAACTCCCCGGGTCGGATTCGAACCAACAACCTTGCGGTTAACAGCCGCCTGCTCCACCATTGAGCTACCGGGGATCGAGAGCAGGTCTGCCAACGCCCAGACCATGGAATAATGTAATGCGTTTCGGGGCAAAGGTCAATGGTTTTTTTCCGGCTTCCGGCTTCCGGTAAATCAAAATCAAAAGCAAAAGCAAAGGCAAAGGCAAATGCAAAAGATTAGGGCAAAGAATACCGCGGAGGCGCGGAGGGGCGGAGGGGGGCACTGGCGCGGGGCGGCGGCGGGGGTTATGATATGCTCTGGGCGCGGCGGCGGGCCGCGCTATCTTGGCTCGGACGGGCGCGCGCTATGGATCTTTTGGATAATCTGCTCAAGGCGTTCATTCCGATGTTCGTGGCCGTGGATCTGATCGGGGTGGTGCCGTTCTTCCTGGGGGTGACTTCGGGCATGGATGCGCGGCGGCGCGCGCGCCTGGTGCGCCAGAGCGTGGCTACGGCGTCTCTGATCGCTATCGCGTTCGTGTTCGCGGGCCGGGCGCTGTTCGCGTTCATGGGCATTTCGATCAGCGATTTCATGATCGCGGGCGGGGCGGTGCTGTTCATTATTTCGGTGTCGGACCTGGTGTCCCACGGCAAGGAGGAGGCGGCGCCGGATATGAGCGTGGGGGTGGTGCCGCTGGGTACGCCGCTGCTGGCGGGTCCGGCGGTGCTGGCCACGGCGGTGATTCTGCTGGGAAATTACGGGGTGCTGGCCACGGTGCTGTCGGTGGTGATCAATCTGTTTCTGGCCGGGCTGGCGTTCCATTATTCGCATGTGATTGTGCGGGTGCTGGGCCGCAGCGGTTCGCGGGCGTTTTCCAAGATTATGCAGCTTGTGCTGGCGGCGTACGGGATTATGATGATCCGCCAGGGCCTTGTGAATCTGATTAAGGATTTTTCCTAATTTTCCCACGGGTTTGCGATGATGGGTATCCAATCCAACGGTGAGCCGCCGGGCGCGGCGCTGATGGCGCTGTACGAGGCGTCGTTTGCGGCGGTGGGGCCGCTGCACTGGTGGCCGGGCCGCACGCGGTTCGAGGTGTGCGTGGGGGCGATTCTCACGCAGAATACGGCGTGGCGCAATGTGAAGCGGGCCATTGACAATCTCAAGCGGGCGCGCGTGCTCTCGCCCCGGGCTATGCGCGATATCCCCCAGCAGGAGCTTGCGCAGCTTATCGTGCCTTCGGGCTATTACAACATGAAGGCGGGCAAGCTCAAGAATTTTGTGAATATGCTGTTCGACGGGTACGGGGGCAGCCTGGACAGGCTGTTTGCGCGGGACCGCATGGAGCTGCGCGAAATTCTGCTCGGGGTGAACGGTATCGGCAAAGAGACCGCGGATTCGATGGTTCTGTATGCGGCGGGCAAGCCGATTTTCGTGATAGATGCGTATACGAGGCGGATTTTGTCGCGGCACGGGCTGGCGCGCGCGGATGCGGATTACGACGAGCTGCGCCTTTTGTTCGAGGACAATCTGCCCGCGGACGCGCGGCTGTTCAATGAGTACCACGCGCAGATTGTGTTCGTGGGGCATCATTATTGCAAGAAGACGCCGCAGTGCGGGGCGTGTCCGCTGGGCGCGCTGCTGCCCCCCGGCGGCCCGGCGGCCTGAAATCCCGCGCGGGGCCGTGCCGGACAGGGCGGGGGATGGTTTAATCCTGGAGACAGTGAGAGCCGGGCGCACGCAAAAAGCAGGTACAGGCACGCGGAAAAACGCCGCGTTCCCAGTCCCTGTTTTTTGCTGCATGTGCAAATTGTGAGAGAGTTCAAGGGTTTTTCGACAGCCTTATCTCATTCCCCGGTTTTTCGCCCGCGCCGCTCCGCTGCATGTGCGCTCGATTTCAAGGCGCAAACCCGCGCGCGCGGATTTCAGGTTGCGGCGCCGCCCGCCCTTCCTTAGAATATATACGAACAAACTGTGCGGTTTTATTAGCGGGCCGCGGTTTTTTTATTCAGAATCGAGATCTCTCCATGAGCGATACAAAAACAATACTAATAGTGGACGACGAGCCTGACATCCTGTTCTTTTTCACCCTTACGCTGGAGCAGGAGGGCTACACCGTGATATCGGCCGGAAACGCGGACGACGCCATCCGCAGGGCGCGCGAGGCGTTGCCGGATCTCATCTGCCTTGATATCATGATGCCAAGGAAGTCCGGCCTGGCATGTTACAAAACCCTCAAGCAGTTCCCGGAACTGCGCGGCACGCCGGTGCTGATCGTGAGCGCGTTCGGCCAGCCCCAGGATTTCAAGGGCGAGCGGTTCCGCACCATCATCCAGGACCCGGACATTCCCGAGCCGAGCGGCTACCTGGAAAAACCCGTGAAAGCGCCGCACTTCGCGGCCGTGATCCGGAGCCTCATCGGCCCCCCGGAGAAAGAGAGCGGCTCATGAGCCAGTCCGACCTGCACACCTGGTTTCTGTCCGAACTCTTCGATCAGATCCCCATGAAAATCGCGGTGATAAACCGCGACCTGAAAATTGTGCGCGCGAACCGGCATTTCACGGAAGTATTCGGGGACTGGAGCGGGCGGCGCTGCTACGATGTGTACAAGGACCGCGCCTCGCGGTGCGAACACTGCAACGCGGAACGCGCGTTCACCGAGGGCATAAGCTGCGTGTCCCGCGAGTACATGACAGACAAGGAAGGGGCCACGCACTACTATCTGGTGCATATGACCCCGCTGCGCACCGATGACGGAAACATCCCGTTCATCGTGGAAATCGCCATAGATGTCAGCCAGATCGTGAATGTGCAGCAGGAATACGAGTTGCTGTTCGACAGCGTTCCGAATTACATCACCATCCTGGACCGGGACCTGCGCGTGGTGCAGGCCAACCGTGCGTTTCGCGAGGTGTTCGGCAACTCGGTAGGGGGCGCGGCCGGCGATTTCTGCTACCGCAAATACAAGCAGCAGGACAGCCCGTGCGGCAACTGCCCGGCGCTCAAGGCGTTTGAGACCGGCAAGGTCAACACCGCCACCATGAAGGGCCTGGATAAAAACAAGGAAGCCGTGCACTATGTGGTCACGGCCTCGCCGCTCACCAACGACCGGGGCGAAGTGGTCAATGTGATGGAGATCGCCACGGACATCACCCTTGTGCGCACGCTCGAAGCCCAGCTCGAACAGGCCTTCAAGCTGCAGGAAACCGCCATCGCCAGCTCGTTCGACGGCATGATCATCGCCGGCCCGCACGGCGGCATTCTGCTCTTCAACAAGTCCGCCGAGGACATCACCGGATACGCCTCCGGCGACATCCGCGTGTTCGACGACCTGCGCGCCATCTTCCCCGAGAATTTTCTGTGGGCCATCTGGGACGAGCAGGGGTCGTGCGTGCTGCCCGACGCGACGATCCAGTCCAAGAGCGGCGAACCCGTGCCCGTGCGCCTGTCCGGCACCATATTGAAAAACGGCAACGGAGTGTTCGGGTCCGCGATATACATACACGACCTGCGCAAGATCAAGCAGCTCGAGAGCGAGAAGCTGGTGGCCGAGCGACTGGCGGCCGTGGGACAGACCGTGGCCGGGCTTGCGCACGGCATCAAGAACATCCTCACCGGGCTGGAGGGCGGGCTGTTCGTGATGAACTCCGGCCTGCGCAAAGCCGATGTGGACATGATCCACAAAGGCCTGTCCATGCTGGAGAGCAACATCGAGCGCATCACGCATTTCGTCAAGGAATTCTTGAGCTTCGCGCGGGGCCGCGAGCCGTCCGTGCGCCTAGCCGACCCCGCGGCGCCCGCGCACGAAATCGTGGAGCTGTACAAAGACGCCGCGAAAAAGGAAGGAGTGCGCCTGGACGCCAGCGTGCCCGAGTCCCTGCCGCCCGCGCCCATAGACCCCGACGGCATTCACACCTGCCTGGCCAATCTGGTGTCCAACGCCATTGACGCCTGCCTCATGAGCGACAACACGGACCACGCGGTCACCTTCAAGGTCTGGGAGAGGGATGGCGTGATCTGCTATGAAGTTTCGGACAACGGCATCGGCATGGATTACGAGGTCAAGAAAAAGCTGTTCACCAGTTTTTTCAGCACCAAAGGCTCGCACGAAGGCACGGGCCTGGGGCTGCTGGTGACGCGCAAAATCATACAGGAGCACGGGGGCCGCATTACCTTCGATTCCGCGGAAGGGCGGGGCGCCACATTCCGCATCGAACTGGACCGCGCGCGCCTGCCCGCGCCGCCGCAACACCAGGAATGAGGAGCGAAAACCGCAAATCCTAGCCGTTTTCGTGAATTAGTTTTCAAACTGAATCTATAGGCAATCCCGCGTCCGGGCAGGTTTGACAACCATTATCAGATTTATGTATAACGGAAGTGTGGAAATCGTGAAAGGTGGAATTCTCACAAGGAGACAGAATCATGACAAGTCCCGCAGACAAAACCATCCTGGTGGTGGATGACGAACCCGATGTGCGGACATACCTCGAAGTGGCGCTCAAGGACGCCGGGTTTAATGTGATCACGGCGCAGGACGGCCTCGACGCCCTGGAGCGGCTCAAAGAAACAGTTCCCGACCTCATCTCACTGGACCTGGTCATGCCGCGCAAAACCGGCAACAAGTTCCTCTACGAGATGAGAAAAAACAAGGAATGGTCGTGCATTCCCGTGCTGATCGTCACCGCTCACAGCCGGGACGAAATGGGCAAGGGCGATCTGGACGAGATCATGCAGAACATGACCCTGTCCGGACCGGGCGTGATCGAGAAGCCGGTGAACGCGCACAAGTATGTCAACGCAATCAAAACCATTCTGAACATCGAAATTGCGGACGAAGCCGAGGACCCCGTGGCCATGAAGCAGGCGTTGCAGGAAAAGCTCATGAGCGCGGACAAGGAAACGCTCAAGAAAGCGCTCGAAGCGTTCGGCAAGAAATAACCCGCGCGGCGCGCGCAGCATCAAGTCAACACAGGCGGCCCGGCCCTGATGCGCGGGCCGCTTTTTCATGAGGAAAATCTCATTTGAACGAGTGGCACTCGGAGCAGTCCATGTCCATGGTGTGCTCCGCGTTGATGGATGCGTGGCAGGACAGGCACTTGGCCGGGAGCTGATGCCAGGTGTGGGGCAGATGGCAGCCCTGGCAGTCCAGGCCGCCGTGCGCCTTGTGCATGTCCGAGCCGGCCGTGGATTTGTGGCACGAGTAGCAGGCCTCGGGCTTGAGTTTCGAGGGCCGCTGCAGCGATTCGTGGCAATTGCCGCATACGGCGTGGCCCTTGAGCTTCATATCCGAATGGCATCTGACGCAGGCGTCAAGCTCGTGGCACGAGGTGCAGGACTTGAAGCTCTGATTGGCGGTGTTGTGTTCGAGCATCCAGCCCGCGGCCTTGTGGGTTTTGCCCTGTTCGTGGCAGCGGCGGCAGTCGGCGTTCACATGGCACACGAAGCAATTGCTCATGTCATAGGTGGCGACCTGCCCGTGCGTGTCGTTCCATTGCTTCATATAGTGGTCGGGCGGGCGCGTGCGCTTGTGGCATGCGTTGCAGTATTGATCCTCGTGGCAGAGGCTGCAGTTGCGGTCCTTGTCGCGGCTGCCCTGGGCGTGCTGCGCGCCCCAGTTGGCCTGCTGGTGCGACAGGGGCAGCTTGTGCTTGTGGCACGATTCGCAGAATTCGTCGGCGTGGCACATGGAGCACGAGTCCATGTTGCGGATGGCGCTGATGCCGTGCTGTTTCTTCCAGGCGTCCGCGGGCTTGTGCGTGGCCGGCAGGTTGTCGCTGTGGCAGGTGTTGCAGGAGTCCCGCGTGTGGCACTTGAGGCAGGTGGGCATGGCGTCCCGCTTCACATTGGTGTGCATTTCGTTGAAATCCGAAGAATGGATGCGCGCGTTGAGGCCCTTGTGGCAGGACAGGCAGAAGCCGGGCTGGTGGCAGTCTATGCAGGTCTCGAGGTCGCCGCCCTTGCCCGCGTCCCGCGCGTTGATTTCAACGCCATGGTGCGAGAGCCAGTTGCCCTCGTGGTGCAGCTTGCTCTTGCCCTCGTGGCAGTCGTTGCAGTATTTTTCGGTGTGGCACGAGGAGCATTCCTGGTGCTGGACGGCTTCGGCCCCGGTTCTGTGCTTTTTGTTCCAGCCTTTTTCGTGCAGGGTGAAGCCGTCGTGGCACGAGTCACAGAAATCCTGTGCGTGGCAGCGGCTGCACACGGGCGCGCTTTCCGCGGCCATGATGCGGTGCCCGTCGTACCAGTCTTCCTTGTGTTCTTCCATAATGCCGTGGCAGTCCGCGCAGGATTGGAACGAGTGGCATGCCTGGCACTCGCGGGTTCCCTTGCGTCCCTTGACGCGGTGCACATTGAGCCAGTTGCCCGAGTGCGGGTTGATGGTGTGGGGCTTGTGGCAGTCGTAGCATTTTTTCCGCGACTCGGGCAGGGAATACTCCACGCGCTTGCCGTGCGTGACCAGCATATGGCATGTCTCGCAGCTTGACGCTTCCTGGTGATCCTTGTGCGGAAATTCGAGGTTTTCGATTTTGACCACATCGGACATGTCTTCATGGCAACTGATGCAGCCCCTGGAGACCGCCGGTTTCTTTCCGGCGGCAGAACTGCGGGTAAGCGCCGCGGAAATCATTTTGCGTCCCGAAGGCGCCTGGTAGTGGCATTTGTCGCAGGTGACGTCCCTGTGAGTGGACAGGCGCCAGGTCTGGTACGCTTCTCGCATCTGGTGGCAGAGCAGGCACGTTGGGCCGGGCCGCCTTGCGTTCAATGCGAACGGAGCGGCGAAGACCAGAACGAGCACAAGCGCGGCCACGGGCAGGGCGATGCGCAGCGTTTTGTTCGTTCCGGTCTTCATCGTTACAGCGCGGGCCGTTTCTCGATTTCGGGCAGTTCCATGCCCGCGCGCAGTTTGTCGTCGTAATCCTGCTTGAACGGTTCTTCCTCGGGAAATATGGCGAAGTGCTTGACCGCGAAATAGAACGCCACGAACCCGATGCCCACCATAAATGCCGAAATCATGAATTCAGGGAAAGTGGGGAAATAGTTCACGCCGTGATACGCGGAGAAAGCCGTCACCGACACATTCATCCTGTTGAGCACGAAGCCGAGAATCACGAGCACGGAGATGAGAAACATGCCGCGCCGCGTGCCGCGCACCCGGGGCATCATGATCAGCGCCAGGGGCAGCACGATAAGGGCCATTTCGAGCAGGAACATGCGCACTTCCGTGGAATTCAACTGGTAGAGCATGGAGAATGCGGCCTTGTTCTTGAGGTCAATGAGCTTGAGTGCGAAATACAGCGCCAGCAACAGCCCGGCCATGCGCAGCAGCGCGTCCAGCACTTCGGTGTCGAGCTGCTTGCGGAAAAACCGGTAGCTCATGAACGACTCGAACACTGTGGTGGCCAGACCCGCGAACACCGCGGACACGAAGAAAAAGATCGGCAGCAGGGGCGAGTACCACAGGGGATGCACCTTGTACGGCGCGATCAGGAACACCGTGCCCAGGGACGACTGGTGCAGGGTGCTTAGCAGCACGCCCACGATGACCAGCGGGATGATGAGCCGCCGCAGGAAGGCCACGGCCCTGTGCATGCGCAGCCGCTCCAGGATAACCGGCAGGAATTCGATGGTGAGCACCGAGGTGTAAACGGTCACGCACAGAGACACTTCGAACATGACCGAATGGGGGTTCCACATGAACAGGGGATGCCAGATGGCGTAGGGGCGTCCGATGTCGTACATAAGCGCCACGGACACCAGAATGTAGCCAAGATAAGCGGTGAGCACGGTGGGGCGCGTAATGTGGTGGAACCGCTCGATGTTGAAGATGTAGACCATGGCCGTAATGGTGAATCCGCCCGCGGCCAGGCCCACGCCGCACAGCACATCGAACCCGACCCACAGGCCCCACGGCACCTTGTCGCTCAAAGCCGACACATCGCCCAGCCCGTGCGTGAACCGCACAAAGCTGTAATACGCGCCCGCGATCAGAACGAACGCCAGCACAAAAGTCCACAAGGTGGGTTTGAACCCGGCCCTGTTTCTGATTGCGGTTGTGCTGATCAGCGACATGCGTTTCCGCCTTCAGTCTGTTTTCTCTTGGGCGTCAGGCTCCTGCGGTTGCGCGGATTCCTGTTCGTTCGCATGGGCGGTTTTCCCGCGCTCTTCGCGCACGCGCTCCAGCCGCCGGTTCACGATCCATGTGACTCCGGCCATGAGCACCCCGGCCAGCACCACGATGTCCGGCAGGCGGTGCAGCACATTCCAGGTGAGGATGGGCAGGGGTTCGTCGCGGAATGCCGGAAGGAACGGAATGTTCTCAAAAGGAACCGCGGACAGGTACATGGTGCCCGTGCCCCCGAGTTCGTGTTCGCCGTAAATGTAGGGGTGGTACTTGTCCGGGTTGTCCTGGATGCGTTTGCGGGCCAGGGCGATGAGGTCCTTGCGTTTGCCCATAATCGTGGCGCCGTACGCGCATGCCTGGGCGCAGCCCGTGAGCTTGCCCTGGGACACCCGTTTTTCGTAGCACATGTAGCATTTTTCCACGCGCGGCGTCATGGAGTCCCATTCGTATGTCGGGATGCCGAAGGGGCACGCCATCATGCAGTAGCGGCACCCGATGCAGCGGTCCTCGTCGTAGATCACCGGCCCGAGCGCGGTTTTCTGGAGCGCCGCCACCGGGCACACGGATTCGCAGGCGGGCTTCACGCAGTGCATGCACAGGCGCCGCACGAAGGCGTCCCCGATTTTTTTCACAACCGTGTATGTATCTTTGTTGAGGTCTTCGTCGTTGCGGTTGGGAAGCTCGTTTACTTCCTTGCACGCCATGAAGCAGGCCATGCATCCGGTGCAGCGCACGGTGTCAATCAGCAAACCCATATAGTCGTCCGGGTCCGTTTGATGGTGCGCGTGCGGGGACAGGCCGAAGGTTTTTTTGTTGTTCTTGCCGTCAGACAATGGTTCGGGGCCGCGGCGCATGCGCGATTATCTGCGCCACTCCTCCTGATAAATGAATTGATCCTTGAAAAGAACCCAGGTTTCTTCGCCCATGCGTTCGAGGGCGCCGTTCACATCCAGTGCGCCGCCGTCCGGCGCGGCGGCGTCGCCGTGCCGGATGCGTTCGAGCAGGAAGAAACGGATGCGCCTGGCTTCCCGGTCGAGCCAGCGCGCGGCCCGGTCTCCAAGCATCATGTGGTGAATGTCTTCCTCGGGCCTGTGGGGCCGCACTGCGAATATCCAGCCCTTGCCGTACGGGTCCTGCTTGATCAGGTCCGGGTCGCCGACGGCGTCCGCGTTTACCTCGGACACCGTGCCCGTGACGGGCGCGGTCAAAAACAGAACCTTTTCTCCCTGGCGCAGCATGACCGCTTTTTCGCCCTGGCGCAGGGCAGCTCCAGGCTCGGGCGCGCGCACTTCATCCAGCGGGCCGATGACCTGGTGCAGAAGATCGTTGGCCCCGGCCACGGCGTCGCCGCCCGGCTGCCAGTGAACCCACATGTGGCCGCGGTGATGGAATGCGCCGGGCGCGATCCGGTGGC
>JAGUYV010000382.1 GCA_020061125.1 bacterium
AATAGAAGCGAAAGATTTGACGAATCCTGCAATCGCAATAAGGCACGATTCGCTGCGTTATCGGCGCATTTTTTTGTTCATGAACCGCAGTTCTATTCACTGCAAAAATGCGCCTGCTGCCTTGCGTCTCATGCCTTCTTGCGATTGCCCCCCAAATTCCAACGGCGAATTTGGGTTTATTCAATTACATGAGAATAGCCTTGTGGTGTGGAAAAATCAGCGGCTGGGGACGCAATGGTCAGCGCGCGTCCGGAGACTGTGCAAGCGCGCCCTGCACGGCCATGGTCAGCGAGTCCATGGTGAAGGGTTTCTGGATGAAGCCCGCGGGGCCGCCCGCGTCCAGCAAATGCCGGCAGGCCTGGGCCTTGCTTGCGCCCGAGCACAGCAGCACACGCGCGCCCGGCGCAATTTCCATCATGGTCCGGTAAACCTCCGCGCCGTCCATGTCCGGCAGCAGCATGTCAAGGATGACCAGATCAATGGAAACATGAAGATGCTTGAATGTGTCTATGGCCTGCTCGCCGTTGCAAGCGGAAATCACATGCAGGCCGCCTCGTTCGAGAATGCGCTGGGCCAGAGTGAGAAGGACCGGCTCGTCGTCCACAACGAGAACGGTTTTGTGTTTGTTCCGGGCTGTGTTGTCCGCCGCGGGCGGCTTCAGAAGTCTGTCCGAAGCCGGAATGCAGAACGCCACGGCCGCGCCCGGGCCTGGGCGTTCGTCCACGAACAGGCGGCCGTCGTGGTTGCGCACGATGCCGTGCGCCACGCTCAACCCCAGGCCCACGCCGCGGCCCACCCCCTTGGTGGTGAAGAAGGGATCGAAGATTCTGTTGCGGATCGGCTCGGGGATGCCCGCGCCTGTGTCGCGCACGGTGACGAGGCAGTACCGGCCCTGGGGCAGGCCGGCCAAGGGTTCGGCTTCGGATTCCGAGATGTGGATGTCCGCGGCCTCGATGGCGAGGATCCCGCCGCGCGGCATGGCGTCCCTGGCGTTGTTGCACAGATTCAGCAGCACCTGGCGCATCTGCGGCATATCCGCGATGATGTAAAGATCGTCCGGCGCGATCCAGCGAATGTGAATGTTCGGCGGGAACACGGTTTCGAGCATGGCGGCGAATTCGGAGATCAGATCCGCCACGCGCACATTCTGCACATCGAGCTTGTCGCGGCGCGCGAAGGTGAGCAGCTTCATGGACAGGTCGCGGGCGCGCTCCCCGGCTTTGATGATTTCCTCGAGTTCCTCGCGTCCGGCCGCGGCGGCTTCGGGGGTTTCCAACAGCAGGCTGGCGTTTCCCATGATCACGGCGAGCATGTTGTTGAACTCGTGCGCGATGCCCCCGGCAAGCGCGCCCACGGAGTCCAGCTTCTGAATGTGGTTGAGCTGTTCCTGCAGCGCCTGTTTCTCGCGCTCGGCTTCTTTGTGCGCGGTGACATTGCGCCCGATGGCCCCGATGGCCGCAAGGCCGCCCCGGGAATCCATCACGGGATAAGTGGTGAGCAGCAGCCACAGGGTCCGCCCGTTCCAGGTCAGTTCGTTCTCCACAGTCAGCGCCTTGCCGGTTTTCAGAACCCGGCTGTGCTGGTCCAGGATGCGTTCCGCCTGTTTGCCGGGGAAAATTTCGCGGATGTTCTTGCCGATCATGTCCCCGGCCTGAACGCCGTAGGCTTCCGCGCCGGTGAAGAACTGGCAATTTCCGTCGAAATCGTACAGGGCGATGATGTCCTCGAATCCATGGAGCATCATGCGCACGCGTTCTTCGCTTCGTCGCACATCCTCGACCGCCAGCGCCAGGGCCGTGATGTCGGTGCTGTTGCAGATCACCGCGCCTACCGTCGGGATGTCCAGAAAATTCACGGCCCGGGACTCGATCATGCGCCATTCGCCGCTCTTGGCGGCCATGCGGTGCTGGGTTGTGACGCGTGCGCCTGGTTCTCGAATCAAGGCTTGATACAGGCTTTCGAGTTCATCCCTATCTTGGGGATGCACGATGTCGAACGCCGATGCGCCGAGCAGCTCCTCCGGCTCATATCCGAGCATGTGCTGAACGGCGGGATTCACATACAGAATCCGCCCCTGTTCGTCCATGGTTGCGACAATGTCGGCGGATTGCTCCACGAGAAGGCGGAACGCGGAGCCGTCAAGTCCCTGCAAAGGTGCGCCGTCCATATAAAACGCTCTGTAATCGCGGATTTTGCAGCGGGTCCGGACCGGGTGCGCGATAGAGTCTGAATGTGCTGGAACGGGAAATATGTCCGGACCCGTTGCGTTACAAATATAGTGTATTATACGCATTTGTGGAAATCATGTGCGCAATGGGAAAATAAAAAAAACGGCCATAAGCGCAACGCGAGGAGGCGGGGGCGAATTGCCCGGATGCGTCACTCTGCGGCGGCGGCTGATTCGTCCGTGCTTTTGGTCGCCGCGAGCACGGCGAGGTTGGCGGGCGCGACTTTGCGGTACACCATCTCGGGCCTGCGTTTCTTCCCGTCAACCGTCAGCAGGTCATCCACGGATATCCCGAACAGGCGTGCGTTTTCCTCGAGCATGGGAAGCATCACGGCCCAGTCCGCTCCGGTGAGGGGGAAGAAGCCCCCGCCGTTGAGCTGCTCCTCGACCGTGGTCTTGTGCGGGTCCCGGATATAGATTGCGCCGCCGGACGCGAGCGAGAACAGGTTGCTGCCCGGATACGGCCGTTCCAGAGGCCGGAAACGGCCGTCGTCTCCGCAGGCCAGCCCGTTGAGAATCACGAATCCGCCGCCGTTGAGCGGGTCGCCGGCCATGAACGACTCGGCCAGGTAATCGAGGCAGGTGCCGTTGATGACCACGCGCGGCCGGCCCACGGCGTTGATGAGCGGGCGCCCCGCGGCGTTGCCCAGAACAAACACTTCGCCGCCCTTGGCCCCGTACATGAAGGTCTGTCCCACATCCCCGTGCACCACGAGTTTTCCGCGTTTGATGATCTGTCCGAGCTGGTCCTGCCCGTTGCCGTGCACATGGATTTCGAGGCCGTTGATGCCTGAACCGAGGTAATCGCCGGAGCTGTCATATACATCAATGCGCACGCCCTCGGTTTCCGGCCCCAGGCCCACGCCGTGGAAACGCTGGCCCACGAGGTTGAAGGTCATGAACCGCTTCCATCCGAGAGCGTAGGCGTCCACGATGATTCTGGAATCGCGGTTGTCGAGTTCCGGCTCGAAGCCCGCGGCGTTGATCACAAGCGTGGTTTCTCCCTTGCGAGGCGCGCGAAGCTTGCCGCGGTTGTCCCACCCGATGAGCTTGTGCGCGCTTTTGGCCGTGGACTGAATCGGCGGCAGTGACAGGAACACGGCGTGGAGCGTGTCATGGAGAATGCGCAGCACGGACGCGCGGCGCTTGGCGCCGGTGTCGTAACGCCGGTCCACGAGCGTAGTGAGCGCGGCCACGGCCGGGCCGGCCAGGGCCTCGGACGAAGCCGCGGCTTGTGCCATGGAACCGCAGAACGCGCGCAGCTCGTCGAACGGCCAGGAGGTCATTTTTTTGATCGCCAGCGCCGCCAGCGCGGCGCCGTCGCCCTTGAGCAGCTTTTTCATCTCTGCGCCGGAGACGCCGCAGTCCGCGCCCGCACGGATCCGCACGGTCATGTCGCAATGCGACTGCCCATGGGGCGCGGTCACGGGATTGCCGAATTTATCCGCGCATGTGACCGAACTACCGAGGGGGTTGGACGGGTCCGGATCCACGGAGAAAATGAACGAGCCGCCGTCGGAGAACGAGCCGCCGCGCGCGTTCCAGTACCGGTCGGCCACGGGACAGAAGCGCGGATCCTCTGCGGCCATGCTCTGCAGAGCCGCGTCAATGGCCTGCTTCTCGGAGCAGACGAGGCCGATCTGCACAGTGTCCGTGTGCATGAGCGCGAACACCTGGGGGCGGAGCATGGCGGTGTCGGTGATGCCGATGAGCTGGAAGCGCCGTTTGCGCGGCTGATTGCGGGCGATGATGAAGAACCACGGCCCGTCTGGCGCGCTGTGCACATGGTGGCGCTGGATTTCACGGTAGACGCGCTGCTTGCGTTCTGGCAGAAGATCGAAGTCGTGCTCGGTGGTCGGGGCCAGGGCCTCGATGATGTATTCGAGGGGATAGCGGTAGATGCGCGAGAGCAGGTCGAACTGGAGCGCGGCGGTTTCCGTGTCCGTGAGGAACATGGGTGCGATGCCGTGCTGCCAGAGGTATTCGGAAGCGGAGTGGTAGTTGGCGAAGTCGCCGTTGTGCACCAGGGCCATGTCCATGCCCGGGAAGGGGTGCGCGCCGCCGGGGTGCCACAGACGGCCGCGGGTGGGGTAGCGCTGGTGCGCGATCCAGGCGTGCGCTTTGAAATCGTCGAGCATGTAACAGCGCACCACATCCTCGGCGTAGCCCACGATTTTCAGAATGCACATGTTGCGGCCGAGCGACATCACGAACGCGCGCTTGTCCGTGAGCATGGCGTAATAGTCGCGGTTCACGGCCACGGACATCTGGTGCAGGAATTCCTCTTCCGCGCCGCCGCGGTCCAGATGTTCGAGCCCGAGTTTTTTTATGAAGCGGTCCAGCGCGCTCTTTTTGGCCCGCACGAAATAGCGGTGGATGGCGGGCGGCTTGACTTCGAGGCTGGGCAGGTCGCGCCAGTCCTTAATCAGGGGCAGTTTTTCGCTTTTCAGAATGTCGCAGTTTCTGGAGATGATTTTTTCATGGATCTCGGGCGCGGCGGATTCGTCAATGGCCGCCACCTGCAGGCAGAACCAGGAATCGAGTTCTTCGCGGGAGAGGCCCATCTGATCGGGATCGAAGCCCACGGCGGCGATGCCCCCGCCCTTGCCGTTGCCCCGGTTGTGCATCTGGCACGACGGCGCAAAGATGTGCCGCCCGGCCACGGGGATGTTGCAGCAGAAGCCGGTCACGCCGCAGCCGCCCTCGTCCTCGGATTTGAGCTTGAGCCGCTGCACGGGTGCGTACAGTTCACGGCGCGCCGCGGACAGGCGCTGCGCGGTCTCGATGATTTGCGGGTTCATGGCGATTCCTCTTCCTTGGTGGTCTTCGCGCCTTGTGCGAACCACGGGTTCAATCCTCGTAATCAATGTGGCTCAACAGGTCCGTGCGGCCCACGAGATCGCGCACCGAGCGCAGGCCGAAGCGGATGAGAATGTCCACGATCTGTTCGCGCCAGGATTTGTACAAATTCACCAGGCGCGCGGTGGCCCAATGTTCGTCGTACATGGTGCTCAACTCGGGGTCAGTGGTGGCGATGCCGCGCGCGCACCCGCGGCCACTCTCGCAGTTGCCGCAGCGAATGCACTCCAGGGCCACGAGTTCGGAGGTGCCGATGACCACGCCGTTCGCGCCCAGGCAGATGGCCTTGACGATGTCGTGCGCGCAGCGCACGCCGCCGCTGGCGATGAGCGTGATTTTGTCCCGCACGCCCTCGGACTCCAGGAACCCGTGTACTTTGGGGATGGCGTATTCCACGGGCATGGCGATGTTCTTTTTGGCGATGTCCGGCGCTGCGCCCGTGCCGCCGTAGGAACCGTCAATGTGGGCGATGTGCGCGCCCGCGTAGTAGCTGCCCACGGCCACCATGTCCACATCCGTTGGGGTCGAGACCTTGGCGGACACCAGCGCGCCGGGGTTCATGGCCAGGATCCAGTCTATGTGTTTCTTGTGGTCCTCGATGGAGTACACGCTGTGGAACGGGAAGGGCGAGAACAGGGACATGCCGGGCACGGCCTCGCGCATTTTGGCCACGGCCGGGGTGTTCTTGTCGCCCAGCAGATGGCCGCCCAGCCCGGGCTTGGCGCCCTGCGCGTATTTGAACTCGATGATGCGCACGCGCTGGATGCTGTCCTCGCGCACGCCGAACAGTCCCGTGGCCACCTGCGTGATCATGTGGTTGTCGTACGGCATCAGATGAGGGGGGTAGCCGCCCTCGCCCGAACACGAGAAGGTGTTCCAGATCTCGCACGCCGCGGCCTT
Organism: bacterium; assembly: GCA_020061125.1. Lineage (GTDB taxonomy): Bacteria > UBP15 > UBA6099 > UBA6099 > DSWB01 > DSWB01. The sequence continues at coordinate 5,987 of JAGUYV010000382.1, forward strand.
GCCCACCATGGTGGCCGCGCTCACCGAGCCGAAGCTCATGCCGCCGCCGTACCACGGCAGGTCAATCCGGCACTCGTCCCGGCCGTCGTTGCGCCGGTTGAGGATGATGGATGTGTCAATGTCTTCAGGCTTGAGTTTCTTTTTAATTCTTGGCGGGAACTTGAGGCGCAGCTTGTCGAACCCGCCGTTGGATGCGCCCAGATCGCCTTCAAGGGTGTCGTTGGTGATGGTTCCGTTTTCGGCTTGGTCCCATGTGGACAAAATCATGTCCGCGGGCCAGCGCGCATCTCCCATGGTTTCGAACACGGGGTTGATGCGCAGGGACAGGGCGTTGACCGGGCACTTGTCAATGCAGTAATGCTCCTTGCAGGTCTGCATGCAGTGGTAGCCGCGGCACAGGTAGTCCTTTGGCCGCGCCATGCGCTTGTAGCCCTTGTATTTGACATGCACGCCCCAGGGGCACAACTCCGCGCACAGGCCGCAGGCGATGCACTTGTCGCTGCGCACCACGCGGTACTTGCCGATGGCGTTGCGGAACCGCGACGGCGTGCGTCGGCCTTCGCGCGTCACATCCGGCTTGGGGTTGTGTTTGTAATCCCTGAATTCTCTTGGAATGTAGCTCATTGGGCGCCACGCTTTCGTGGAGATTTCGAATTGTGAGCGCGTGTTCGCGCCCCGCTCTTTTTCCTGTCCCCGAAGATTTTGCCGAAGGTGCCGGCTTCGAGGTCCTCGATGAACATGGCGCGGCCCACCTCGCCGCGAAGGCGGCGCACCTCGCGCATGCCCATGGCGCCGAGCACTTCGAGCAACTGGTTGCGCCACGCCGCGGACAGGTTCACGATGCGCTGCGCTCCGTAGTCAGGGGCCACGCCCCGGATGTCCACCGGGCACTCCAGACCGCGCGTGCAGTTCATGCACATGCGGCACTCCAGGGCCAGAAGGAAGGGGAGGCCCGTGGCCACGGCGTCCGCGCCGCAGATGATCATCTTGGCCATGTGCTCGGGCAGGGCGATGCCGCCGCTGGCGATGAGGGTGACCTGGTCGCGCCAGCCCTGCTCCACCAGCAGGGTGTGGATGCGGCGGAACGCGTCCTTGATGAATTCGCCGCCCGCGGCGCGCCCGTGCGTGTCGGCCCGGAAGTGGATGCACGCGGCGCCCT
>JAGUYV010000195.1 GCA_020061125.1 bacterium
CCACATGCGCCCCGGTGTCGTGATCCGCGTATTCCTCGCTGTAGATGACGGCAATGCTATCCGGCATGGCGCTGCCTCCTTCGAGGGTTGGGAATGCGCGGCGCGCGCCGCGGAATCCGCTTTCCATTATAGCAGGAGCAGGCGCGGCGCGTCCAAACCCCGGCCCGCGCGCGGGTTTTGCTTTTATCCCGCAATTCCGTCATCATCTGTTCCGGAAGCGTCAAATCATATATAATGTTACAAATTTTGACACCTCTGGCGATATTAAAAAGGGAGGGGCCGCGGTGGAAAATCTGCACTGGGAAACCTATATCAAGAATCCGGACGGCTTTATCCAGTTCATGGAAAAGGCCGTGAGTTTTCTGCATATTTATTTCGGAGACGTGCGTGAGGCTGTGGCGCACTCGGACCAGATCAGCCGCTTCGGCAAGGTCATTTACAACGAAGCCGCGTGGGACACCTCCAAGTTCGAAACCCTCAAAGACGAAATCACCTGCGCCAACCACTACGACACGGTCAAGGAAGTGGTGCTGCGCATCGAGAAGTATTCGTGCCGCAAAGTGGACATGGGCTTCGTGGGCCGGTGGAAGAACCCGTACCAGATCGCGGACACGCACATGCCCACGGGCATCACCATCTCGTTTGAGATGCAGCCCGGCGACCTCATCGCCATGCGCGGCACCCTGTTCAAGCCACAGAACTGGTTCGATCTCCAGTGCAAGCCCCTGTTCAAGACCGACGCCCTGGTGGAGAAAGAGCCGAACGGTTCCTGGAACATGAACCAGGCCGGCCTCATCTCGGCCAAGAACGAAAAAGTGTCCGCGAACCGGCGTGCTCTGTTCAACATGCTCGCCGCGTTTCTCAAGGAATACTCGCCCCTGTTCATGGGCCTGGCCCGCACGGGCATTTATTACAGCGAAGCCAACAACACGGCATATCTCGAAGACCCCGAAGCCAAAACCAGCGCCGTGCTCCTGCCCCTGGTGTACACCTTCCTCGACAGCGGCAGCATTCTGCACAGCGATTCCACGCCCATTGACGAATCGCATCTGGGCGCGACCACGGTGCAGGAGTACCGCGTAAAATTCGACAAGAAGCATTTCGATTACCTCTGACGGCATGCGGCCGGGGCAAGGCGCTGCAACGCAACAATGATTTCCGGCGACACGCGACACAACACGCTCCCGCCCCGGCGCGTTTCCTTTGACAAGTTCTTTTTCGTGCTGCGCGCCTTTTTCCTGATCGGCGCCGCAGCATGGGTGGTGTCCACAGCCGCGCAGATCCAGGCCCTGCCCGGGCTGGCCCGCGCCATGGTCGCAGGCGCCGTCCCTCCCCTGCTCTGGTTCCTGCTGTACTCCGTGTTCTTTTTCGCGCTCGTGTCCAGGTTCCCCGCACATCGCGCCCCGGCGTTCCACGCCATGATGCTTCTGGACACCGCTTTCGTCACCCTCATGGTGCGCGCCACGGGCCTGGGCAACAGCGAATTTTTCCTGGGCTACTACCTGTTTATCGCCGCGCACACCATGTCCTTCGGCCCTGCCTGGGGCGCGGCCGCCACCGTGCTGTCCTCGGCTCTGTACATGGCCCTGTACTTCCAGAACCCCGACCGGTTTTTCATCGGGGACTTCGCCGTGCGCACGGGCTTCATGTTCCTGGTGTACTTCGTGATCGCGTCCATAGCCGAAAACGAGCGTAAGGACCGCCTGCGCATGGAATTGGACAGTCAGCAGATTGACCACCTAAACCGCCGCCTCGAAAAGCATCTCACGGAACTCGTCGAAAAAAACACCGCTTTCAGCACCGCAAACACAATCCTCGAACAGAAACAAAAAAAGATTGACGAGCTGAACCGCAGCCTGGAGCGCACCGTTGGCGAACTTATGGAAGAGAAACAGGCCGCAATCGAGGCCAGTGCGGCTAAGGATTCCCTCATCCAGCTCAAGAACGAAGTGACCGAGCGGCGCCGCTCGCACATCGCGTTTTCCAAGGAACTCAACGCCAAGGACACCATCGAGGAAACCGTGGTGCTGTTCTCGCGCTACATCGGGCAGCTTCTGGGCGTGGACGATGTCTCGGTGATTTCCGCCGCCGCGGATCAAGACTACCTGCTGTACAGGCCGAGCGGCAAAACCGTGAGCACGCAGCGCCTGAACGCGGGCCACCCCATTTTGCAGACTGTAATCAAGAACCAGGACCATGTGGCCGAATGGCGCGCGGAGGCCGTTGGCGAAACTCTGCCCGCGGGCGTGGCCATCACGGATTTCGAACCCGCGGTGGTGCGCGCCGAACCCCTGCTCCACGGCCGCGCCGCGGACGGCGTGTTCGTAATCTCACACCCCGAGCCATGCGCGTTTGACATGGATGTCATGGAGGAAACGCGCATCCTGTGCAACCACCTTGGAGTCGCCATCCAGAACCTCAAGCTGCGCTTCAAGCTGCAGGAACTCGCGGAAACCGACGGCCTCACCGGGCTGTACAACCACAGATTCCTGCAGGACCGTCTCGACCAGGAACTTCTGCGCGCGCAACGATACAGCCGCCCCCTGTCCGTTTTGCTGTTTGACATAGACCATTTCAAACGCGTGAACGACACGCACGGGCACCGCGCGGGCGACGCCGTGCTCGCGGAGCTTGCCACGGTGGTGAGCGCCAAACTGCGCCGCCTGGACATCCTGGCGCGCTACGGCGGCGAGGAGTTCATCGCCATACTGCCCGAAACCCCGCTCCCGGGCGCCCTTGAGCTGGCCGAGCGCCTGCGCGTTGCTGTGCAGGACCACCCCTTCCCCATCGAACATGACGACCGGCTGAACATCACCATCAGCGTGGGCGCGGGCGCATTCCCCGAATACAAAACCAAAGAAGAACTCATCGAAGCCACGGACCAGGCGCTGTACCGCGCCAAATCCGGCGGCCGCAACCGCGTGGAATCCGGCGGCCATTCCCTTTGATTCGTTTGCCATTTCATACCTTCGCAGCCGTTGTTCCTCTCGAATATTCAGGCTTACAATCTTGTGTCCGTGGTGTAGAATATCCACGGTGACGACTATGCAGACTCTGAACTTCGGCTCCCTGGGCATCGCCAGCATACACGCCTACGGGTTCACCCCAATCATTAAGAATGTGGCCGGGCTTTCGTTTCACGCCGTGGCTTCGCGCGACAAGGCAAAAGCCGGCGCTTACGCCGCGGAGCACGGCATCGCGCGCGCCTACGGGTCATACGAAGAACTGCTTGAGGATCCAGATGTTCATTGCGTGTACATCGCCCTGCCCAACGCCCTGCACGCGGACTGGTGCGTCAAGGCGCTGCTCGCGGGCAAGCATGTGCTGTGCGAAAAGCCGCTGACCGCAAACCTGGCGCAGGCGCAGCGCGTGGCCGCGGCCGTCGAGGAATCCGGTCTCGTTTTCGCCGAGGCGTTTCATTACCGTTATCATCCGCTTGCGAAAAAACTCGAGGACCTGGTGCGAGGCGGCGCCATCGGACGCGTGCAGTATATATCCGCGCGCTTCTGCGAAAAGCTGCCGCACCCTGACAAGCCGCAGTACGATCCCGCGCTCGCCGGCGGCGCGCTCATGGATGTGGGCTGCTACGCCGTGAATCTGGTGCGCTGGCTCGCGGGCTGCGACGAGGCCGAAGTTGTATCCGCGGATTGCGCCATGCTGCCCTCGGGCGTGGACGGCTACACGCGCGCCACGATGCGTTTCAGCAACGGCGCCGGAGCGCGCATCAGTTGCAGCATCACGCACGACAAGCCCCAGTATTGCTGCGTGCGCGGCACGCGCGGCGCCATCTTCGTCTGGTATCCTTTCAACCCCACGCGCGACGCAGGCCCCCTGCACCTGAACCAATACCTTTTCCTGGTGCGGCGCGGCGCGCGCATGGACAGCGTTCGTGTTCCGAAAATCAGAACCTACTCATGCCAGCTCCAGGAGTTCCGCGACGCCGTATTGGCCAACGAACAGCCCGCCACGCACATTGGCGAAGCCCTGGCCAACATGAAACTCATTGACGCGATTTTCGCCAAAGCGCATGTACAGCGCCCGGATTTCGATTGATTCCGTGAAAAATAACTCATCCGGCCGTGGCGCCGGATGCGGCTCTTGCTGAAATAAACAACACCGCGCGGCATGAGCCGCGCGGTGTTTAATTTCTCCGTTACTTTTTCTTTTCCTTGTAATTCGCGATGCGCGAGAAATCCTTGGCCTTGAGGCTTGCGCCGCCCACGAGCACGCCGTCTATGTCGGCCTGGGCCATGAGTTCGTCAATGTTGTCCGGCTTTACGCTGCCTCCGTACAGGATGCGGATGCCGTCCGCGATCTGCTTGCCGAGTCCCGCGGCGAGTTCCTTGCGGATGAATTTGCACATCTCCTGGGCCTGCGCGCTGGTCGCAGTCTTGCCCGTGCCTATGGCCCACACAGGCTCATAAGCCACCACGATTTTTGAGAGGTCCAGGGACTTGGCGCTGGCGATGATGCTGCCGCGCACCTGTGAGCCTACGACTGCTTCTTTCTTGCCGGCCTCGCGCTCCTTGAGCGTTTCGCCCACGCACACGATGGGGATGATTCCCCCCTCGAGCAGGGCGTTCATTTTCGCGTTCACCTGCTTGTTGGATTCCTTGTGATACTCGCGGCGTTCGCTGTGCCCCACGATGCAGTACGGGGTTTTGAAGTCCTTGAGCATGGACACGGAGACATCGCCCGTGAACGCGCCCTTAGGCTCCCAGTGCACATCCTCGGCGGCCCACTGCAGATACGGCTTCACGCGGGTCGCATACGCACCCCAGTACTGCAGCAGCGTGAACGGCACGCCGATCACGATGTCCCTTTTCGCTACTGCGGTTTTGGGTACGCTGAATTCGTCAATGTACTGCTTGGCGCTCTTGCGGTCGCCGTGCATTTTCCAGTTGCCTGCGATGAATGGTCGTCTCATGTGTTTTCCTCCCGGCTGTTTTGCCTTCCTGTGTATTATATAAGAAGAAGCGCGGCGCGGGATCAATGACTTTGTGCGTGGACACGCGCATGCGTTCGAAACTATGATTCCGGAAAGGAGCAGGCATGGGAATCGGAAGCGCGCACAACTGCGATGTGGCGATCATCGGGGGCGGGATGACGGGATGCGCGGCGGCCGTGGCCGCGGCGCGGTGC
>JAGUYV010000098.1 GCA_020061125.1 bacterium
CCCCGCGAGGTCATCACTCCGGACGCGGTGCGCGAGGTCTTTGACGCGCCCGTGCGCGTGAACACGGACCCGGACACGGGCGCTCCCTTCGTTGTGCCGGAATATTGAGTTGTTCGGAAATTGCGGTCCGGTCTCGAACCCCTGCTTATCAGCCCATGGACATATCAATCAGATCGTTGATCACCTGCGCCGAGGAATTGGCCTGGGCGATCATGGACTGCGTGGACTGGTTCAAAATCTGCGACTTGGTGAGGTTGACCGTTTCCACGGCCATGTCCGCATCGTTGATTCGGGACCGGGACGCGGACAGGTTAATATATTCGGCCTGCAGATCGTCAATGATGTGCTGGATGCGCAATTCCTGAATTCCCAGCACCGCGCCGTAGTGCGCAACCATCTCCTCGGCCCGGTCGCAGCTCTCGATGCTGTCCCATGCGCGCTGGTTGCTGGTCACATTGGCGAAGCACAGATAATCCTGCGCCCCCGCCGCGAGCCAGAAGGTGGATACTTCCATGTATTGCATGCTGTCTGGCCCCACCTGTGAATTCCACTGGTAATGCGGCCCATAGTTCACCGGATTGCTGGTCCAGCCCAGACCCGATTTTTCCACGCTGTTGTCCAGGCCCTGGCTCATGTACGCCAGCGAGAACGCATCCGTCTTTGTTTCAAACTGCGCGAAATTGTTGTTGTATGAAGTGCCGAGCACATTGAGCACGGCCTGGTCCCAGTCGTTTCCGGCCTGAACCTGGAGCGCGATGTCGTGCAGGGCGCGCGTGCCGTGCAAGGCCGTGATGGCCTGCGCGGCAAGGTAGCATTCCGCATACTCGGCGCTGCTGCCGGGTGCGCTTGTGAGGCCTCCGCCCACAGCGGCGGTCACCGCGGCCTCGCTCCCGTTGATCCGCAGATCGCCTTCCTGGGACACATAGCTGGCCATCATTTCCTGACCCCATGCGCTGCCCGCGATTCCATTGCTCACAAGCACGGCATGCGTCATCTCGTGCGCAATCACCATCTCGCGCGTGAATCCGTGGATGCTGGGATTGGACCCGACATTCGCGTTCAGCGGTCCGCCGGTCCCATCCGGATCCAGAAAATCAAACACATCAATGTTGATGGTCATGGCGTTCAGGCCGCCGCCGCCCGTGGCCAATATCGTGCCGGCCCCGTCAATATTGGTGAAATTAATCGTCAGAGTTGCGCTCGGATCCGGCGCCAGCCCGAGCATTCCGTACACTTTATAAATAGAGTCCTCCACCACGGACACCACATGGGCGGTCATTTCGTCGTACTCGGCGTCGCCGGGAACCGCGGGCGGCGCAGGCCCCGCCCAGAGATGGTTCACTGTGACATTATTTTCATTGATGAGGTGAAATTCGGATGTGCTGCTGGTGATGTGCTTGGAGTTGAAGGTGGTGTTGGTGCCGACCTGGTTGATGGCGCCCTTGAGCGAGTCAATTTCGCTCTGCAGCCTCGTGCGGTCCGCCGCGGTGAGGGTCGCCTCGTTTGCGCCGCGCACGCACAGGTCGCGGATGCGGTGCACCATCTGTGTGACTTCCTCGACCGCTCCGCCCGCGGTGCGGATCATGTTGATGGTGTCCTGCGCGTTCTGGATGGCGACCGACAGCCCGCCGAGGCGCGCGCGCATGCCCTGTGATATGGCCAGCCCGCTGGGATCGTCCGCGCCCTTGTTGATGCGCAGCCCGGACGACAGCCGCTCCATGGCCTGGTTCGTGCTCAAACGGTTCAGGCGCAGGTTGTTCAGCCCGGTCATCGCAGAAATATTCGTGTTGATTGTGCCGAATGACGCCATGCAACACCCTCAAGAACGCCAATAGCAGTTGTTTTTTCGGCAAGACGAATGGACGCCCCGCCCCCAAATACAGCGCGAACACAGCACACGCATTGAATACATGTATCCGGCTGAAAACAACAAACCGCCGGAACATAACGAAACGAATCTATGTCTTTTATCGGCGCGGCAACAATATTGCTGAAGAGGATCGGGGAAAAATACCATATTGCCGGAAAAACCGCGGATTCCCCATGCGCGGGAATGCGCTCCATGCTATAATTAGGAAAGAGGTGGTTCCCATGGCGCAGCCCATCACATCGGTTCAGTATCTGTATCCCAACCAGGTGAACGGCGGATTGAACACATCGCTCGAGGTGCTGCCGCCGCGCACGCCCGCAGTACGCTCCCAGCCCCAGCAGGCGCCCCCGCCTCCCCAGTCGGCCCGCGTGCCCGTGCACCAGCCCTCGCCCACGCCCCGCGTGGATTACCAGACCGGCGCACGCATGGACGAACGGGGTTGAAGCGCGTGGCGCATTGAAACAAACGAGTGAGAAACAAACTTATTTTGTTATAGAGTGTTAGCGCGTCATTACGGGCCGTTGAAAGCACAACCTCAAAAATCAATCAACAAAAACGAACAATCAGAAATATGACTGGCCCGGCATTCGAGCCGGCGGCGTTCCCCGCAAAAAAAAATTGGCCGCCTGTGAGGCGGCCTCCAAGAGGGGTTATGAGGGGTTAAGCGGGTTAAGTGGCTTTTTATTATTATCGGCATTTCTCGAAAAAACTGACTGCATTTGACTAAAGTCACACACGGCGCACGGATTTACCAGAACGGTTCGTAGCGCTGCCGCCACTTTGTGAGAAGAACCGTGCTTGTGGCCTGGTCCCATTCCAGGTGCAGCCCCATTTCATAAGTGACATGGCGCACGGGAATGTAGGCCGTGCCGTAGGCCACGATGGGCGGGGTGTCCATGTGAACGATTTTCAGCAGGCCGCCGTACCGGGTCACGGTCATGACCGCATCGCCGGTTTTCATGAAAATGCGCGTGTCGCGGAACTCGATTTCGATGGCGCCGCTGGTGTTGTCGTACCACACGCGCGCGCCCAGGCGGGTGAATACCTCGCGCAACGGCACATGGGTGCGGCCGTTGATGATCCAGCCGGGATTCTGCAGCACGAAGCCGTTGATGACCACTGTGGCGGACTTTGCGGTTCCGGCCGCGCGCGCGGGCGCGGCGATCAGCAGCGCCGCCAGTATCAGAATCATGTATCTCATGGCTTTCTCCGGTCTCCTGTGATGGTCCCTATCATAGCATAAAACGGTGGGGCGCGGTTGCCGCGAATGTGCGAATCCAATAAAATCCCCAGAACGGAAATCCGCAGGGAGGCGCGGCATGGCGAATCATGATACAGTTGGAGCGCGGTGCGCGCATGCGGGCGTGTGCGTGAGCAGCGAGGCCCGCGCAAAGCTCGTGTTCGAGGACATTCTGGGCCTGGAGCGCACCAAGGATTTTCAAGCCCCTGCGGAATTGATCTTCGCGCTGTTCGGCGTGGATGAGCCGGTGCGAATTCTGGTGTACGGAACCGGGTGTGCGGATGTCGAGGTGTTCGTCAGCGCGTCCGCGGCGGGCCGCGCGCCGGGATTTTCGCATCTGTGCCTGGAGTGCGCGGACCGTGATGGCGTGGTGTCCCGTGCCGCCGCCGCGGGTTTCGGCGTGCGCCGGTTCGCGCGGCCTGACGGCTCTTTCATTATCTTCATCCAGGACCCGGACGCGAACCTGTACGAAATCAAGCAGGCCTGACTTTGCGCGCCGGATTCTGTTATAATGCGTGACCAGAAACGGCATTTCACAGACTGAAAATCACGCGCGCGTCTGGAGTTGAGCCATGAATTTTCAAAAGGCATGGAAAAACTATATTCTGCCCGTGACCGGGATCGCACTGCTGTCCACGGCGCTGCTGTTCGCGGTGCACCGCCAGCAGGCGTGGACCGACAAGCCCGCGTGGCTGGCCCGCGTGCTCGAGCCGCTGAACACAATCGAAGCCATGGAACTGAAAACCCTGGACCTGCGGTTCATCAAGCGCGGAGGCTACCAGTACCCGGACCCGCAACTGGCGGACCGCGTCAAGGTCGTGGCCGTGGATTCGGAGAGCGTGGCCCAGGTGGGGCGCTGGCCCTGGCCGCGCGGGGTCATGGGCCGTCTTGTGGACTCGGTGTGCGGCGACCCGTTCTCGGAAATTGACGACAGCGGCTGGCGCGACGAAAAGGCCGCGCCCGCACAGGCCCAATCCGATGATGATGAGGGGTGGGAGGACGCCGAAGACGAGGACGACGGCTGGGAGGATGTGGACGAAGACGACGAGTCCGGCGACGAGGGTTGGGAGGATGTTCCCGACGATCAGGAAGCGGACGACGACGGCTGGGAGGATGTTCCCGGCGACGAGGAACAAGACGAGGCTCTCGCGGACGCGGATGATGATGACAACGGCGACGAAGAGCCGGAAACCGCGGATGCAGACGACGAAGAAGAAGAGACCGCAAAACAAAATCCCCCGAAGGAATACGGCAAACACCGCGTGCTGGGCATAGACGTTCTGCTGGACCGCGAGGAGCGCGACTACAGCGCGTTCCTGCTCGGCCAGTCCGCCATGATGGACCCGAATAAAATGGACGCCATGGCGCGCTACGCCATCAGCCGCTGCGACCGCGCCGTGCTCATCGCGCTCATGAAGTTCCCCTCCGGCCCGGACGCGGATGTGGGCACCGGCGACGAATACAAAGTTTACAAGGACAGGGACGGCGGCAAGGTTATTTACAATATGCCGCTCAAGACCTTCCAGACGGACAATGTGGTCATGGGCTACGCCAATGTGGAGCCGAGCCGCTACGACGAACGCGTGCGCAAGGCGCGGCTCTACTATCAACTCGGAGGCCGCACCGTGTACTCGTTCGCCCTGGTGAATGTGGCCGCGTTCGCGGGTGTGCCTCTCAAAGACATCAAGGTCAGGCCCGGACTGGTCACGGTCGGCAAATACCGCATCCCCACCGACAGCCTCGGCCGCATTTACATTAATTATTCGGGCTACAAGGGCAAGGTGTACGACCCCGCGGGCAAGAAAGGGTTCCCCATCGCCGAGGCCACGCAGATTTCCGCCATTGACATCATGAAAACCCCGGAAACCATTCCGTTCACGCTCAAGGGCAATTTCATTTTCCTCATAGGCGTCACGGACCCGGAAATGCGCGACATCCTGTACACGCCGCACGGGTTCCTGCCCGGGGTGGATGTGCACAAGGCCACCATAGACACAATTCTGCAACAGGATTTCCTGTCCGATACGCCCGCGTGGAAATTCGTGCTGGCGCTGCTGATCGGCTCGGCGCTGGTGGGCGGGTTCGCGCTGTACCGGATCTGGGCGGGCGCGGCCGCGCTGGGCGCATTCAGCGTGGGGTACTGGTTCTTCGCCATGGCCGCGTTCAAGAGCGGCGGCGTGATCTACCCGGTCGCTCCCGTGCTTCTGGCCCTGCCCGTGGCCATGGTCTGCGGCATCCTCTACCGCAATTTCGTGGTGGACCGCGAGAAAAACGCGGTCAAGAACATCTTCAAATCCTATGTGGCGCCGCATGTGCTGGCCGAACTCATGGAAAACCCCGAGGACCTCAAGCTCGGCGGCAAGAGCAGCAAGGTGTCCATCCTGTTCTCGGACATCCGCGGGTTCACCACCATCAGCGAGCAGCTCAACGCGGACCAGCTCATTTCCGCGCTCAACCACTACCTCGAAAACATGACCGAGATCGTGCTGGACAACTCGGGCATGATTGACAAGTTCATCGGGGACGCGGTCATGGCCATCTGGGGCGCGCCCGTGCCGCACGAGGACGACGCCGCGCGCGCCGTGCGCGCGGCCCTCAAGATGCAGCCAATACTCGATCGGATCAATCCGCACATCAAGCAGATCACAGGCCTGGAGTTCGCCATCGGCGTGGGCGTGAACACGGGCGAGGCCAAGCTCGGCAACATCGGTTCCAAGGGCAAGCTCGATTACACGGTCATCGGCGACGCCGTGAACCTGGCCTCGCGCCTCGAAGGCCTCACCAAGCAGTACGGCGCGTTCCTCATCATCAGCGAATTCACCTACGAAGAGGTCAAGGACCAGTTCGAGTGCCGCTACCTGGACGATGTCATGGTCAAGGGCAAGGACAAGCCCGTGGGCATCTATCAGGTCCTGGCCGAAAAAGGGCAGCTCGACGACGCGCGCAAACGCAACATGGACCACTTCCACAGGGGCCGCGAGCTGTACAAGGCCATGAAATTCGACGAAGCCATCGCCGAGTTCGAGAAAGCCATCGAGATTGACCACGACGACAAGGCCAGCAAGATGTACGCGCACGAGCGCTGCCCGCACTACCGGGACAATCCGCCGCCCCAGGGCTGGGACGGCGCGTTCCGCATGACCACGAAGTGACATGGCGCAAAGACGAAACTTTTCCGCCCGGCGCGCATGTGTTTGAAATTGTCTTTTGTGAAGATTCGCCCTTGATTCGCGCAGATTCGCGATCCGTTTTTCACGCCCTGCCTCAAAACTGCCGAAAGGGTATCCGGCCATGACCGCAACAGCAGCCAACCCCAAACCCGAGTCCACGGACCCGCGCCGCATCGCCCTCGAACTCTACTTCCTGTGCGTGCCGCTCATCGCCTTGAGCGCATACCTCATGGACACGCGCGTCATGACCTGGGTGATCGTTGGCAACCTGGCCCTGCGGTTCCTGATCATCGGCCGGCGCGCGGACCGGATCTTCCTGCTCATCGGCGTGGTGGCGGGCGGGGGCAACGACCTCATGAGCATGCTCAAGGGCGTGTACTACTACACCCCGCCGTCCCTGCTCAAGGAATACGGCGCGCCCATCCCCATCTGGATGCTTCTGTACTGGGGCCATATTTTCGTATCGTTCAGGCAACTGTTCCAGCTTCCCGTGTTCCAGGGCGAGCCGCCCGCGGGCAAGCCATGGGCCATAGACAAACGCCTCATCGCCGACATCATCGTGGTCGTTGCCTTCCGCATCATCATTTACAACACAGTGCGAAACGAGCCGTGGCCCACCATCGGGTTCGCGTCCGTGCTCCTGCTGCGCCTGCTGGTCATTCCCCCGAAAAAGCACGAGTGGCTGCTCATCGTGGCCGTGATGCTGCTCGGCCCGCCGTTCGAGGCCGCGCTCATCGGCTTCGGCCTCTATGTGTACTTCGACCCCGTGCTCGGCGGCATGCCCGCATGGCTCCTCATCTACTGGATCTTCGCCATGCCCATTCTGTTAAAAGGAATTTTCGACAGGATCGAGTGGGGACTCGCGCGGAAACAGAAGAATCCCGCGCGCCAGTAACAGCTTTCACGAAATGCTTTGACACGGAGACCACGGAGGCACGGAGATCTCGTAGGCCGCTCCTCCATCATGCCGCTGCAAAAAATGTTTGGTTTGGTTTTGAGGTCCCCCTTAACAAAGGGGGTCAGGGGGATGTGCCAGCGTTTCGCGAGACGACTATTATCGCCGCACGCAGAGCGCGACTGCAATTTCAGAATCCTATTTCTTTGAAAGAGACACAATTGTATTCGCCGCGAGCACCAGGGCAATTCCGCAAATGGTGTAAAAATCCATTGGCTCTTTGAGACTAAAGAACCCGATCCCGGCGGCGAAGACCACGGCTGTGCTGGCGACGATGCTGCCGGTGGGAGCGTGCACGGCGCGGCAGGAGAAATTGAGGATGCGCTGCGAGGCCGTGGCCAGGACGCGCTACTTGCGTCTCGCCTTGCCCGCGACGCCTACTTCCTTGAGCGCGAAGCGGAAAAAACTCATTTTCATGAAATGCTTTTCAAAATCCGCAGCGGGCGCGGTGCGCGCTCTTTGCACGGCGGGCCTCTGCTGAACCATGGCGTTCAGAAACCGGAACACGGGAACGCGCGGCATGCGGTTTCTGCCCCGCACGCGGGCCACTCCGTGGAAGAAAAGGATGAGCGCGTGAAACGCGGTTGCGGACAGGATGTGGCGCAGCATGACGCGCGCGGGCATGTTCTTGAGCCATACGCCGGTGAGGTGCAGGTACACTTCTTCGGTTCCGAGCTTGAGGCCGGTTCCGTGGGTGGAGCCGGAGTAGCGGTGCCGCACCACGGCGCCGGGGCAATACACGCAGTCCCAGCCGCGGAGGCGAGCGCGCAGGTTCATGTCCAGGTCTTCATAGTATGCGAACATGGTTTCGTCGAACAGACCGATGTCGTGGAACACGGCGCGGCGGATGAGCGCGGCCGAGCCGCAGAACCCGAACACGGGTGTTTCGGCGTCAAAGGGCGGCCCCGCGGGATGCAGATGCCCCCGGTTGAACACCGCGCCCCAGGGCGCGGCCTCGTCACCCGCGGAATCAATAATGTGCTCGCGGCCCAGGTAAACGAC
>JAGUYV010000372.1 GCA_020061125.1 bacterium
ACTCTGGAGCACGCTCCTGTGCTTCGACACCCGCCCGGACACCGCGGCCGCGGCACTGGACCTGTGCAACGCCATGGCGCGCGATCTGCCATGCCAGCGCCTTTGTTTCGATAAAAACGCCGGACCCTGGAGGCTGCTCCATGACGAATGACTCTCTTGTTGTGAAACGGAATCCCCAGGTGGCGTGGCGCGAACTCGACGGCAAAATCATGCTCGTGACGCCCGCCGACGCCATGCTGCACCTGCTCAACGACACCGGATCGTTTCTCTGGAAACAGCTCGACGCTCCGCGCGCGGCCAACGACCTGGCCGCGGCGCTCTGCGCCGAATTCGAGGTGGATGAAGACACCGCGCGCGGCGATGTGCGCGAATTCATTCAGGAAATTCTCGGCAAAAACATGCTTGAAAGGGCCTGATCCGCAACCCATGGGCCGCCTCTACGGACAGCTCCAGGACGCTGCGCGCGCCAGCCTCACCCCGTTCGACACCATGTTCGAGGTCACCCGGCGCTGCAACCTGCGCTGCGCGCATTGCTACAACCCGCCGGACCGCACGGCGGCGGAGATGGACACCGCACAGGCATGCGCTGCACTCGACAAGATCGCAGCCGCGGGCGGATTCATGCTCACCTTCACCGGCGGCGAGGCCATGTGCCGCCCGGATTTTCTGGACATCGCGGCTCACGCCCGCTCCCTGGGCTTCGCCGTGACTCTCATCAGCAACGGAACCCTCATCACCGCAGAGGCCGCGCGCCGCATGGCCGCGCTCGGGTTCGCCGATGTGGGCGTAACCCTTTACGGCGCGCGCCCCGGCCCGCACGAGGCCGTGACCCGCACCCCGGGATCCCACGAAAAATCCCTGCGCGGCATTCAAAACATCCTCGACGCGGGCCTGCACGCAACCCTGCGCTCGGTGATCATGAAACCCAACCGGGGCGAACACGAGGCGCTCGTCCAATTCGCCGCGGACCGAGGCATGCGCCAGCTCATAGATGTGCATGTCTCGCCCCGCCAGGATTCGGACCCGGCCCCCGTGGAACTTCAGTTGCCGGAAGAGGATCTCGAACCCCTGTACGCGGATCCGCGCCTGAACCTGTCTTTCGCGGGTCTGCCCCGCACCGGGCCGCCCCGGCCCGATTGCGATGCGGGCCGCAGCGTGTGCGCCGTCTGCCCGGACGGAACCGTGTACCCGTGCATCCAGTTGCCCGTGTCCCTGGGCAATATCGTTCAGCAATCCTTTGACGAGATCTGGAACGGCCCGTCGGCGCGGGATCTGCGCGAACTCATGGCCGGTCCGCTGCCCGAATGCAGCGCTTGCGCCCTGGGCGGCTATTGCCTTCGGTGCAGCGGCGTTGCGTTTCTTGAAGGGCGCGGCCTGCTCGGGCCCTCGCCAAGCGCGTGCCAGGGCGCGCGCGTCATTGCGCGGCTCCTGGGGCATGGACACGCCGCAACGGATGCTGTAAAATCATAAGGGACGGATTATGAGCGAAGACAAAGACAAACAAACCGGCCGCAAGCCGTACGCAAAACCCGCGGTGGAGTCCGAACGCATTTTCGAGACCACTGCGCTCGCATGCGGCAAATGCGGCAATCCGCAGCAGGTCACATTTGGCGGCGCCTGCGCGCGTGGGAAACCCGTCACATCCTGATATTCCCCAAAAACAGAATTTGATGCCCCGTGCTGTGTTACAGCAATGTGGCTTGAATTTTCCAATTTCTTTCCGCTCTTGTTCCTAACCTGCTTTTATCCTGCCTATCCTGCAAAACAATTCGGAGGCCCGCGCGGCGAACAACCCAGTCAAGCGAGGCTCCGCGCCCGGACAGCGAAGTGTTGCCGCGCGATACCTGGGAGCGGCGGGGTGCGGTGACCCCGCCCTGCAATCTTCGAGTTGCTTTAAAGCGAAGCCGTCGGAGGGGCGTTGCGGCGCGTTACAAATTACGGCGCGGTTCGGCGACCGCGCCCTACAAAACCGGCGATGCTAATTGGCTAACCTGCTTGTTTGAAATAATGCCTTTGAGTCGCTTGCTCATTCTTCTGATTATTTATCCTGCTTTTATCCTGCCTGTCCTGCCCATCCTGCAAAACAATTCGGAGGCCCGCGCGGCGAAAAAATCCCTCAAGCAATGCTTGACGCCCGGACAGCGAAGTGTTGCCGCGCGTTACTTCATCGGCTCGACGGTGTCAATTTTCAGCTTGAGGAACAGCTCGCCCGGCTTGAGCTTGCCCGCGGCCAGGTCGAGCAGGTCGCTCTTTTTGGCGGTGACTTTCATGATCGGTTCGCCGCCGCCCAGGCACACCACCGTGGCGGTGTCGCGGGTGAAGCCGCCGAGCAGGCCCAGCAGTTCGCCCAGCTCGGCCTCAAACTGGGCGTCGTACCGGTCCGCGTTCGAAACCTCATAGGCGTAGTGCAGATTGCCGTCGTATTCCATGACCAGGTCCGGGTCGTATCCCTGTTTTTTGAGCGCGGCCTTGACTCCGTCCAGGGGGTAGGGGTTGAAGTCCGCGGCGTCCGCGGCCTGTTGCTTTTCCGCGGCTTTTTTGGCCGTTTCCTCGCCGCCCTTTTTCTTACTGCAGCCGTTGAACCCGGCGGTGAGCGCCAGGCACGCCAGCAGGATTGCTATGCCGGTCAGATGTTTTCTCATGGTGTGACGCTCCCGTTCAGTGGTATTTTTTCAGGTGCGCGGGCGTTTCTTTTTTCTTGAAAAGGCTCTTGGCCCACTCGTAAAGGTCCGGCTCTTTCTTCTTTTCCTTGATCTGGTGGTACTCTCCGGATTTCTTGTCGAAGGCGTACTTGATCTTCTGTCCCGGGCGCGTGGGGTCGTCGCGCTCGATCACATGCGGCGACTCGTTGATCTCGGAGATGTGCATTTTGCGGCCTTCGAGATTCATGTCCGGGTTGTTGACCAGATCGTCGCGGGTTTTGCCCAGTGTGGCGATGACCAGAGCGGGCTTGGTCATGGCCTCGAATGTACTCTGCACCATTTCGCCCGTGCCCTTGATGGGCACATAATCCGCGACCTTGCCGAGAAGATGGCCCGCGATGTGCAGGGCCTTGATCTGATCCGCCTGCTGGCCCGTGATGTCGCCCTTTTCGCGCAGGGCCTTCAGCTTCTGGCTCTTGTCCTTGAGATCCTTGTACGCATTCTGCATGCCCTCGATGTTTTCCTTGATTTCCAGGGCGCTCTTCCCGGTGTCGTACACCTTCTTGACGGTCTCCATGTCCTCAATGGCTTTCTCGAACTTGTTGACGGCGTAATCTTTTGACACGCCCATGGCGCCGTCAACCGCGGCCTCGCCCGCTTGGGTGTTGCCCAGTTTGCCGGACACATATTCCTTGACGCCGTCCACGAATCCGGTTTCCTTTTCGAGCGGCGCTTTCTTCTGCTTGATTTCCGCGGACACGCGCTCGATTTGCTTGTCTGCATTGTCCACGAACTGGCGCGCGGCCTGTTCGCGCACATAGGGGTCGTTCATCTCGCGGATGTCCTGCACGAGTTTTTCGTGGGCAAAGTCTTTGGGCGCGGACTCGAACGCGGCGTTGACCGCGGCCTTGGCCTCGGTGGCCTGGGCCGAGCGCTCCACGCGCTCCGCGGCCTTGGGATCCTCGAGGGTTTTGTTCGCTCGCTTCAAATCCGACTCATCCAGTTCCGCGAATTTCTTGTCAATGTGCGCCTGCAGCTCCTTGTCCGTCATCTTGAGCAGCTTGTCCTCGGGGATGCCGCTGATCAGCGCCTCGAGGGCCGCCTCTTTCTGGGCCTGGGTAAGGTCTTTGAATTCCACGGCTTTTTTGAGATCGCCGCCCGAGCCGGACACGCGCCATCCCAGGTTTCCCCCGCTGTAAGACACCGATCCGGTACCTTTTTTCACATTGCCGGATACGCTTGCGCCCAGGGAAATGTTTTTGGAGTCCGAGCCGGAATAGGTCTGGCCGCCGTGAGTGGCGGTCCATGACCAGGACAAAGCCTCGCCCAGGGACATGGAACCGTCCACGGCGCCGGTTTTGGGGTCATAGGAGCCGGAGCAGCCCGAGCCTTTCATGGACACCCTGCCCGTGACCCGCGCGCCATCGTTTGTTCCGGAGAACGAACCGGAGCCGGAGAACGAGCACGAGAACGATCCGCCCTCGGCATCCACGGTGAAAGAGATGGAGCCGGAGCCGGAGCCGTTCATGCCCTCGGTGGTTTGCGTGCCGCTCCAGGACCCGCTGTAGGATCCTTTAGTCGCGCCCGCGGCCGTGTGCGGACCCTGTCCCGCAACCAGCGCCAGCGCCACAGCCAATGCAACAACAAAAACGCCCGTCCTGCGAATTGCGCTCATGTCGCGCCCCCCCAAGGTTGAATGTCCTGCAAGATATATTGTTTGGAATAATATTTTATTGCAGAAATTTGTCAAAAGAAAATTTCAAGATCAATGCCGGTCGGCGCTCGGGCGGGCGTTTTTTCACAGACGCACAGGAATTGCCGTCACTGTGCTGCCGCGCCGCGCTTGAGCAGGGCGCTCAATTCCAGGGCGCGGTTCATGTGCGCGGAGGCCGAGTGCAGGCCCATGGGGTCTTCCTTGATCCCGATGCGGATGCTTTTGTCGAACAGGCCCGAGCCTTGCGGGCTGGCCACTGCGGCCGCGCCCAGCGGGCTGATGCAGTGATGCACGCTTGTGGGGATCATCTCCAGGGTGAGGAATGTGGCGATGTGGCCCAGGTGCGTGGTCTCGAACCCGCCGTGGCGGCCCCAGGCCACGGCCGCGCTCACGCCCACCTTGTTTTTCATGGCCCCGCGCTTGAGGTTCCCGAACACGAACACGCGGCACCGGTCCAGAAAACTGGCCATGTGCCCGCTGGTGCGCATGAAGTACACGGGCGTGGCCAGCACGATGATGTCCGCGGCTTCCATTTTCTCAAAGATCATCTGTGCGTCGTCGTCCAGGGCGCAGTATTTGCCCGGCTCCTGCTTGCGCACGCAGAAGTTGCAGTGCACGCACCCGCCCGTTTCAAGCTGCGACAGGTGCACGGCTTCGGCGCTCACACCGGGCTTGTTGCTCACCGCGTCCAGCATGATGTCCAGCAGCGCTTCCACATTGCCTTTCTTGACCGGGCTGCCCGATATGCCAAGCACTTTGTAATCCATGTCCAATCCTCCTGAATGCGAATGGGCGGGTCTATCTCAATTTATGATACCACATTTCGACGCCGTGGCGATTCGTCAACTGCCGTTCCCTCGCGCCACGCCGCGCGACAGATGTTCGAGCCGTTCCCCGTCCGGCGGGTAGCCCGTGAAATAGCCTTTGACAACCACGGTTCCCTGCTGGTTCGCGCACTCGAAATCCACGCGCACCTTGTACCGGTCCGAGACTTCGGCGACCACGGCCTCGCATGTGATGGTGTCGCCCGCGAACACCGGGGCGGTGAAGTCCATGTGGAAGCGCGCGGCGAGCACGGCCCACTGCCCGCCGATGTGCGTGGCCATGGACGCCACCAGGAACCCCGGCACGATGGGACGGGCGAATTTCGTGAGCGCGCAGAACGCAGCGTCCGTGTGGTGCGGGTTCATGTCCCCGCTCAAGCCCACGAAGAGTTGCGAGTCGGTTTCCGTAAAGGTGCGCGTGAGCAGGGCGCGGTCTCCGGGTTTGAGTTTGCTGGTCACATTGCCGCGGGTCTGAATCATGGGCCGGGCGCTCCATTTTCGCTTGGCGTTTTCGTGCTGCATGCAATTCTATCCGCGCAGCGCGCTTTTTCAAATGCCTGGGACTGCGGTTTTTCCACAAGTTCTCCGGATTACGGGCTTTGCGGTTTCGGGTTATGATAAGGCATGAACAAATGGGCGTGGATATTGCTGCTGATTGCGCTTGCGGGGCGGGGCGCGGGGGCGTGCGAGGATTTGCGCTGGAGCGCGGATTCGATCTCGTTGTGCGGCGCGACCCTGGCGGTGGAGGACCTGTCGCCGGGATACTCGGTCGTGGATGCGTGCGCGTGGGGCGGGACCGCCATCGCCGCGCT
>JAGUYV010000217.1 GCA_020061125.1 bacterium
GCAGCGGCAAGGGCGGCGTGGGCAAGTCCAGCTTCTCCGTGAACATGGGCATCGCGCTCACCCGGTTCGGCCACCGCGTGATGCTGCTCGACGCCGACCTGGGCATGGGCAACATTGACCTGCTCCTGGGCATGACCCCGAAATACAATGTCACCCACATCCTGTCCGGGAAAAAGGATATTCAGGAAGTGGCGCTCCCCGGCCCGTCAGGGGTCAAGGTTCTTCCCGCCAACTCGGGCGGCAAGCGCGTCTCCCGGTTCGAGTTCGAGGCCAAGAAGCAACTCATCCAGGGCCTGCGCGAACATGTGGACATCGCGGACACGGTGTTCGTGGATGTGGGCGGGGGCCTGGACGACAACGCAATCCATTTCCTCAAGCTCGCGGACGAAGTCATCCTCATGACCACGCCCGAGCCGACGGCCATCATGGATTCCTACGGCATCGTCAAGCTCCTGGCCCAGGAGCGGGACGAGACCACGCTGCACCTGCTGGTGAACATGGCGTCGGACAAGTACGACGCGCAGCATGTGGGCAGCACCATGGAGATGCTCACCAAGCAGTTCATGAATGTCACCCTGCGGGAGATGGGCTGGATCTACAACGACCCGCTGGTGCCGCGCGCCGTGCGCCAGCAGCAGCCGTTCGTGCTGCTGTACCCGGCCGCGCGCGCCACTCGTTCCATCACCGCAATCGCCGCGCGGTTTGCGGATTCGGAATTCGACTTCATGGCCGAGCGCGGCCTGCGCGGCTGGATTCAGAAAATGCGCGCCCTGTTCACCTGACCGGGCGCCTGCGAAAACTTTTAGTCACTGGGGAGCCGGCATTGTGAAAATACGATTCGAAAATCTCATCGGCGCCGTGCGGGTGCTCACCGGCACATTCGCGTTCCTCATCTGGATCGTCGTAGGCTCGCTGCTGTTCACCGAGCCTTTGCTGCTGGTGCTGGTCGGCATCATCGTTTTCCTGTGGTTCCATAAAATGGGCGGCGTGTTCGCCAAGCTCCTGGAACGCACGAACTACGAAATCACCGACATTGACCGGGACAAATTTGAAGTGGACACCGAAAAGAAAAGCATGGGGCGCCTGCTGGATGTGTCCCAGTCCGCCGAATTGCCGTACGGCGAATGACATGGGTTGAAACACGGGGAGCAGCACAACACTCATCAAGAGGGGAACGCGACCGATGGACCAGAATGTGAATGTACTGATGAAAACCGCGGGGTGCTCCAAGGCCGACGCGCAGAACGCGCTCAAGGAGGCCGGCAACGACATGGCCAGAGCGCTCGAACTCCTTGACGCCGCGCAACGGGAAGTGCTGGTTTTCCACCTGCGCTTCGAGAAAAAGGACGGCGAAGGCGCGGGCTTCATGACCGCCATCTTCGACACCACCAACGACGGCGCCATCTATGTGGACCTGGTCTACCCCCTGGGCGGCGACAACGCGCGCCTGCTGGACATCAACATGCCGCCCACCGTGTTCGCCAAAACCCTGGAGAGCGCAAAGGACAAGTTGAGCGAACGCCACAGGGGCACCAGCGGCAGCAACGCCACTCTGATCCGCTCCAAGCTCTCGGCCAACTTCATCCGCAAAGCCATCGAATACCACAACCGCGCGCAGATTGACGGCATCAACAAAATCTTCGGCGAAGCGCTCAACAGCGTGTTCGGCGAGGAACTGTCCGTGCGCTACTTCGCCAGGTCCCAGACCATGAGCGCCATCGTGTCCCTGATCAAGGCCCCGGAGAGCGCGGAAAAGCCCGAGGACATCGCCTCCAAGCTGTTCGGCGCCAAGCAGGAGCCGCGCTACAACGCGCCGTCTCCGGACGACATTCAGGGCGCCTCGCCCCAGGAACCCATCCCGCAGATCGTGCTTATCTGCGAGCCGGAAATCTCGCCGTTTGCGGGCAAGCCCGCGCGGGAAATCGTGGAGGGCGAAGAGGTCATCGTCAAAATCAAGGACGCGCGCGAGTCCGCGCGCTACTTCGCCGAACTCATCGGCGGCAGCGTGGGCGACGAACTCGTGCCCCTGGTGGCCCCGGTCATCAAGACCGCCAAGGTGTCCGACACCTTCGTCGAGACCTTCGTGGAGTTCGGCCCCGGCATTTACGGCCAGTACTTCACGCCGCCCGAAGTGAAAATTAAAATGAAGACAGAGGGAATAGAAATCTACAACCCGTTCCAGGAAGAGGAATCCCTGTTCGCGGACGAACGGTTCGGGAAGCAGATCATACGCGGGCTGATCACGCTCATCGCATCCGTGGCCGTGCTGATCGTCGCGTTCGTGGTTATCGGCCTGTGGGTCAAATAAAGGGAGACGCAACCGGAGCATGGCGCTTGTGCAGCCGGCCAGCGAAGAAGACTGGCGGGCGTTCAAACACGACGGGAACGACGCTGCGCGCGGCAGGCTGGCCGAGCATTATCTGCCGTTGGTCAAATATGTGATTGACCGCATCGCGTACAAGCTGCCGGATTTCATAGACCGCGAGGATTTGATCAGCGAGGGCATCGTGGGCCTCATAGACGCCCTGGACAAATTCGAGCTGGAGAGAGACCTGAAATTCGAGACCTACGCGGTGGTGCGCATCCGCGGGGCCGTGCTGGACAGCCTGCGGCAGCTCGACTGGGTGCCGCGATCCCTGCGCCAGAGGAGCCGCGACATCGAGCGCGCATACTGCGAGGTCGAGCGCTCCCTGGGGCGCAGCGCCAGCGACGCGGAAGTGGCCACGCATCTTGGCATCAGCGTCAAGGAGCTGAACGACACCCTGTCCGATGTGGCGGGCGCAGTAGTGTTCTCCTTCGAGGAACTGCTGCAGATGAACGACGAGGACAAGCCTCTGATGTTCATCAACCGCATCAAGGACACCAACGCGGACGACCCGTCGAGCGCGCTCATCAAAAATGAAGTCAGGCGCCTGCTGGTGCAAGCCGTGGACAACCTGCCCGGAAACGAGCGCACCATCATAGGCCTGTACTACTCGAAGAACTTTACGCTCAAGGAGATTGGAGCGTCCCTGGGAGTCACGGAATCGCGCGTGTCGCAACTGCACGCCAAAGCGCTTGTGAGGCTCAAGGGCGCGCTGACCCGGGCCGGAGGCGAAGTGTTCGCCGAGTGACCCGGCGCAAAAGCCGCTCGATATTTTTTTCACAATCTCAAGGCGGCAAAAAACGCTTGTGTTACAATATAAAAACCGGTACGGCCGGAGAATTGTGACACGGGGCAGGAACAAGGAACGCAGCGCCATGCGCTGCACATTCAAGGCGGGAAGTTGACAGATATGAGCAGCTCACCGGTAATGCTAGAGTTTTCCGACAACGGCCAGCAGGTGCTGGCGCGCGTGGATTCCAACAAGGCCCAGGGCATGCCCATCGTCGCCGATCAGGTGCTCATGGCCCTTGAGGACATCGGCGCCCATGAATTCGAGATTGATTACGCCGCCATAGATCGCTTGATCCAGACCCAGGGCGCGAAAGCGCTGCCCATCGCCAAAAAGGTGGACGGGCGCGTCGAGGTGGAAGTGAGCGGCAGCAAAATGGAAGCCTCGGTCATGCTGGTTCCGCCGCGCGGCGGACGCCATGTGGAAGTGGAAGATGTGTCCGCGGCCCTGGCCCGGGCCGGCGTCAAGTACGGCATCAAGAAAGACGCCATCGAAAACATCGTGATGCAGCAGTGGTACAACGAAAAGGTGGTGGTGGCCGAGGGCAAGGCCCCCGAGGACGGACGCGACGGCAAAATCGAGTTTCTTTTCAACACCGAGCCGGCAGGCCCCAAGCCCACCATTGACGAGGAAGGCGAAGTTGATTTCTACGAACTGAACATCGTGGAAAATGTGCGCATAAGCGACCCCCTTGCGGAGAAGACCCCGCCCACGGCCGGCGAAAACGGCAAGAATGTGCTCGGCGAAGACATCCCCGCAAAACCCGGCAAGGACATCCCGTTCCCCATCGGCAAGGGCGTTACATTCTCCAAAGAGAACCCGAATCTGATCGTGGCACAGTTCGCGGGACAGCCCCGGCTCCAGTCCGGGAAAATCCATGTGTATCCCGTGTACGAGGTGCAGGGCGATGTGGACTTTTCCACGGGCAACATTAATTTCGTGGGCGATGTCATCGTGCGCGGCGGCGTGCTCGAGGGATTCGTGATCAAGGCCGAAGCCAATATCACGGTCATGGGTCCGGTGGCGGGCGCCATCCTCGAGGCCGGCGGCAGCGTGATATTGAACAAGGGCATGCACGGCCAGGAAAAGGGCGTGATCACCGCGGGCGAGGATGTCAACGCAAAATTTCTCGAACACACCACCGTGAAAGCAGGCGGCACCGTGAACGCCTCGGACGGCATCATCCAGTGCAATGTCACGGCCAAGAAGAACATCCTTTGCCAGGGCCGCAAGGGGCTGATTATCGGCGGCCGCGTGTCCGCGGGCGAAGAAGTGCGCGCCAAGGTCATCGGCAACTATATGGCCACGCCCACCGAGGTCGAGGCAGGCGGCAGCCCCAAGGTGCGCGAGGAGCTGCGCCAGATCGAGGAACAGAAGAAAACCCTCAAGCTCAACCTCGACCGCACGGAAAAGGGCGTCAAGTCCCTCAAGCTCGTGCAGGAGCGCCAGGGCGCGCTGCCCCCGGACAAAAAGGATCTGCTCCTGCAGCTCACCCGCGCGCAGTTCCATCTCATGGGCCAGCTCAAGAAGCTCGAACAGCGCGAAGAGGAACTCGAAGAAATCCTGTCCTCGTCCTACAAGGGCAAGGTCACGGTCTCGGAAAATATTTATCCCGGCGTCAAGGTCATCATCAAGCAGGCCGTGCTGCATGTGCGGGACATGATCAACTCGACCACTTTCTATGAACAGGACGGGGAGATCCAGATAGGCGTGTACGGCTGAACCGCGCACGCGGGCAGGGGGTGAGAACATGTCCATACGCTCCGTTGACATGATGATCCTCTACTCCAAGACCGCGGATGTGGAGAAGTTTCAGCAGCAGATGCAGCAGCAGGGCGCGGTCGCGCACCAGCAGCTCACCGAGGAAGCGCAGAAGA
Organism: bacterium; assembly: GCA_020061125.1. Lineage (GTDB taxonomy): Bacteria > UBP15 > UBA6099 > UBA6099 > DSWB01 > DSWB01. The sequence goes on from JAGUYV010000217.1 coordinate 5,033, forward strand.
AGCGCGAGGTGGAAAAGAGCCAGGTGCAGAAATCGCCCGAGGGGCAGGGCGGCAAGGTCGAGCGCAAGAAAGACGACGAAGGCGGACGCGGCGGCCAGCAGCATCAATTCGAGGACGAGGAAAAAAACAAGAAATTCGGCCCGCGCTCCGGCAGAAGTATTGACATTAGAATCTGACCTGATTTAAGATTATATGTCCTGAACCATGGGGACTGGCAATTCTGCGTACTTAACAGACTGGCTCGCGGTTCAAACCACGCAGGAGGAGAGCACATGAAACTTAGCAGAGAATTGAGCAATTTGCCGATTGTGAGCATTGCCGAGGGTGAGGAAGTCGGCATCGTCAAGGACTTCATCATAGACCCCATGCAGAAAGCCATTGTCGCCGTGATCATCGAGGACCAGCTCTGGTTCGAGGGCGCCAAGGTCATCGAGTTCACCCTCATCCACAGCATCGGCGATTTCGCCATCACAATCGAGAATGTTTCAGATGTCGTCTCTCTGACCAGCAAACCGGAGCTTGCCGATCTGATCAAAAAGCGGATCGACATGAAGGATGTGAAGATCATCACCCGCGGCGGCCGGTTCGTGGGCAATGTTGTGGAGTACAGCATTGACGACCGCACCGGCGACATCCTGGGCATGGAGCTTTCCTCGGATTCCAACCTAGCCGCACCGGATCGCAACATCATCCCCGCCAGCGTGGTCGTAACCATCGGCCAGAAAGTCATCATCGTAAACGACGATGTCGAAGGCTTCCTGTGCTCGAGCCACGCCGAGGTGGCTGGCGAAATGGCCGGATCGCCGCGGCCC